>DAIOWL010001025.1:0-2838 GCA_036758545.1 Streptosporangiaceae bacterium
TCCCGGATCACCACCACGATCACGTCCACTGAGTCCGGGTTCACGACGCTGCGGCGGGGCGCGCGGATCGCCCCGCGCGTCCTCGCTCCCGGCCGGATCACGCTGCTGCGTTCGCAGGCCGGGCCGCGCCCGCAGGCCGGGCCGCGCCCCGCGGCGGCCAGGCGCCGCGACGGCCGAACCCGACGCTACGTCGGCGGCGCGGCCGGGATCGTGAACGTCGGCGACGCCGTGCCGCTGGCGGTCGGAGTAGCCGTCGAGGTTGCGGTCGACGTGGCCGTCGGCCCGGGCTGGGTCGTGAGCGCCGGCGTCGGGAAGTCAGGTGGGGAAGGCACAGCCGAATGGGACGAGCGTCTCACTCGGCTCGGCGAGACGGACGCGGGTGCCGCCGGGGGCGGTGCACTGCTGGTCGGCGACGCGGTGCTGACCGGCGACGCGGTGCTGACCGGCGACTCATCCGGGGATACCCCGCTGGGTATTCCCGTATCCCCGGCCGCCGGAGCGTTCGACGAGCCCGATGAGGATCCCGCGTCGGCCTCCGCCGACCGCGGGGAATGCGATCCGGTGAGCGCGAGCACCGTGACGATCCCCGTGGCCAGGATCGCGACCAGGACGCCCACCACCGCCGCGGCCCCGGACAGCGCGATCATCCGCCGCCGGGGCGCGCGGATCGCCTGCGGGAAGCCGTTGGGCAGGAACGCTCCGGCCCGCTGCGTCACGTCCCGCCGGTACGACAGCGTCTCCGGGCTGGAGTCAGTGCACAGTTCCAGCACCTCGTCACGCAGCCCAGGCGGGAGTGCGGCCAGCGGGGCCATGCCGTAGCATAGGGCCGCCCGCAGCGCGCCGTGGCTGCGGTCGTCGCAGGCGGCGCACTGCTCGATATGGCGGCTGACCAGTTTGCGCGTCGATCCGGTCAGCTGGCCGTCCCAGCCGTCGAGCGCCAGGTCGAGCTCGGCGCAGCCGCGCCGCCCGGTGCGCGCCACGAACAGGGGCCCGAGCGCCGCTACCAGCTCGCCGCGCGCGTGCGACGCCAGGGCCTGCGCCTGGTTCCGCGGCACGCCGAGTACGGCCGCGAGGTCGGCACCCTGCAGGTCGTGCCGGAGGTCGAGTTCGATCGCCTCGCGCTCACCCGGGCTCAGCTCGTCCAGGGCGGTACGGACGAGCCGGGCCAGTTCGGCCTGCTCAGCGCGTCCCCGGACGTCGGTTCCGGAGGGCGGATCAGGCAGGCCGGCGTCCTCGCCGAGACCTACCTCAGACGTCCGCAGCCGGCTGTGGCACTCGTTGCGGGCGACCGCATACAGCCAGGGCCGGAGCTTGCGCGGATCGCGCAGGCGGTCGAGCCGGCCGGCGGTGACGATGAAGGTGTCTTCCACCGCGTCGGCGGCGTCCTCCGGCTCGCGCAGCATCCAGCGGCAGTAACCGTACAGGGACTCGGCGTGCTCGTCGTAGGCGGCGGCCAGGCCGGGCAGGTCGCCGGCCACGATGGCCGCGACGATTTCGCGGTCGTCCATGCCCAAACCGTAGTTGAACCGCCAGCGTATGGGCTGGTATGTCGGCTAATTTCCGGCCAGGTCCGGCGGCGGCATCCGCTCGGAGACCTGGGCGGGCGGCTGGAACGGGATCCAGACCTGCACGCTGGTACCTACCCCCACCGCCGACCTGAGCATCGCGTGCCCGCCGTGCGCGGCCGCGATCGCCTGCACGATGGACAGCCCGAGGCCGCTGCCGTGGCCGTCCTTGCCGTTGTGCCCGCCCCGGTAGAAACGGTCGAAGGCGCGCGTCGCCGCCTCCGCGTCCATGCCCTGGCCCGAGTCGGTCACCTCCAGCAACGCGCCCTGGCCGGCCGCCGACAGCCGGACCGCCACCGGGGTGCCCGGGGCGGTGTGCTCGCGGATGTTGCCGAGCAGGTTGGCCAGCACCTGCCGGATCCGCGGCTCGTCCGCCACCACGACCAAACTGGCCGGCGTGCTGGCCCTGACCGGGCGGTTCGGCTCCACCGCCCGGGCGTCCTCGACCGCGTCCGCGACCAGCGCGGACAGGTCGGTCTCGGTCAGGTCGAGGGAGGAGTCCCGGTCCAGCCTGGCCAGCTCGAGCAGCTCGGCGACCAGGCTGGACATCCGGTCGGCCTCCTGCTCGATGCGGCGCATGGCGTTCGGCAGCCGGTCCTCACCGAGCGCGCCCTGCCGGTACAGCTCGGCGTACCCGCGGATGGTGGTGAGCGGCGTGCGCAGCTCGTGCGACGCGTCCGCGGCGAACTGCCGCACCTTCTGCTCGGACTGCCAGCGTGCCCGGAACGCGTGCTGGATCCGGTCGAGCATCGTGTTGATCGCCCCGGCCAGCCGCCCCGCCTCGGCGTGGTCGCCCGGATCGGGCATCCGGGCGGTCAGGTCACCCCGGCTGGTGATCATGTCGGCGGTGCTCGCCATCCGGTCGAGCGGCGCCAGGCCGCGGCTGATCAGCCAGCGGCCGCCCACCGCGAGCAGGGCGAGCAGGATCGAGCCGGTGATCAGCTCGGCGGCGACCAGGCCACGGACCTCGCTGCCCACCGCGCTGTTCGGACGCGCGATCAGCAGGGCGCTGGTGCCCGCGGGGACCAGATCCTGGTTGTGCGCCGCCTCGGTCGCCGAGATCGGTCGCCAGATCGCGGTCATCGCCGGGTGACCCGGCAGCGAGATGCCGAACAGGACCCGCTGCGGATTGCCCTCCCGGCCGAAATACCGCCTCGCGCCCCCGTTGGCCAGCAGCTCACTGACCAGGGCCTTCAGCTCCGCCGTGGCCGCCGAGGACGGGCTGAGCACCCCCACCTTCCTGGTGGGGATGTTGATGTAGACCACGCCGTAC
>DAIOWL010001026.1:0-2835 GCA_036758545.1 Streptosporangiaceae bacterium
CACCTTGAAGCTGATGACCTACGCGCCGACCGGGGCCCCGGTCGCGGCGCCGACCACCGGGCTGCCCGAGCAGGAAGGCGGGGAGCGCAACTGGGACTACCGCTACACCTGGATCAGGGACGGCTCGTTCTCCATCTACGCGCTGCTCGGCCTGGGCTACGTGGAGGAGGCCGCCGCCTTCGGCACCTGGCTCAAGGACCGGACGCAGGAGCAAGCCGGTAACGACTCCGGCCCACTGAAGATCATGTACCGGGTGGACGGCACCTCGGACCTGGTCGAGGAGACCCTGGATCACTTCGAGGGCTGGCGCGGCTCCCGTCCGGTGCGGATCGGCAACGGCGCGGCCGACCAGCTGCAGCTGGATATCTACGGTGAGGCCGCAGGCGCGTTTTACCTGGGCGACACCCAGGGCGTGCAGGTCGCCCACGAGGGCTGGACCGCGATTTCGAACATCATCGACTGGCTGTGCGAGCACTGGGACCAGCCCGACGAGGGCATCTGGGAGACCCGCGGCGGCCGGAAGAACTTCACCTACGGCCGGTTCCAGGCCTGGGTGGCGCTGGACCGCGCGATCCGGCTGGCGGCCCAGCGCGGCCGGCCCGCCGACATCGTCCGGTGGACCAGCACCCGCGATGCGGTCTACCGCCAGATCATGGAGCGCGGCTGGAACCCCAAGATCGGCGCGTTCACCCAGCACTACGACACCGAGGTGCTCGATTCGTCGCTGCTCATGATGCCGCTGCAGGGCTTCATCGCCCCCCGCGACCCGATGTGGCTGTCCACGCTGGCCGCGATGGATCGCGAGCTCGTCTCGGACAGCCTGGTCTACCGCTACAACCCAGGCGCCTCACCCGATGGCCTGGCGGGCGACGAGGGAACCTTCTCGCTGTGCACGTTCTGGTACGTCGAGGCCCTGGCCCGGGCGGGGCGGCTCGACGACGCCCGGCTGACGTTCGAGAAGATGCACACCTACGCCAACCACCTGGGCCTGTACTCCGAGGAGATCGGCAGCACCGGCGAGCAGCTCGGCAACTTCCCGCAGGCGTTCAGCCACCTGTCGCTGATCAGCGCCGCGGTCAACCTGGATCAGCAACTAGACCAGGGCCGCTAGACCGCGGTGCCGGATAGCCCTTCCGGCTGGACCGGCCGTGCCGTGGTGCTCGCCGCGCGCCGGAGCATGATCCCGGCGATGATCTCGAAGAAGCCGATGACGATGAACCAGACGCCGAGCAGGACAGCCAGGACGTTGATCGAGGTGACCGGAGTGGCCGTCACCACGATCCCGGCGATCAGGCTCAGCGCCCCGAAAGCGATCCACCAGCCCCTGCCTTCCTGACCAGCCTCCGCGATGCCCGCGATCAGCGCGGTCACGCCCTGCACGATCCAGGTGATGCCCACGTACAGGCCGATGAGCGCGAGGGTCAGATGCAGATGGCGGATCAGCACGACGCCGATGACGACCAGCAGCAGGCCGCTGATGCCGAGCCATATCCGGTGCGCTTCCCCGCGGCCGAATATCCGGACGAGATGGAAGATCCCGGAACATATCATCAGGATGCCGAGCAGGACGGCGACGACGTTCAGCGAACCGCCCGGGTGGAAGCTTACGATGAGCCCGAGGATCAGCGTCACGGCGCCGAGGATGACCGTCGGTAGCCACGACTGCGCTACGAGCAGTCCCGGTGCCAGCGGCGGGTCGTAGTCGCCAGATTCCATGGGGTACTCCTGTCTCGAAGCGAATGTGCCAGCACCATCGCGCACCGGCGCGGAGCCGTCATCACCCCGCAGGAGTGAGGCCGCCCGGGCCGGCCGGTGATGCAATGGGTTACCAGCCCACGCGAACAGGGAGGGACCATGGTCAGGGCAATCCTGAACGTGATCTGGCTGGTGTTCTGCGGCGTGTGGATGTCTATCTGCTACGTCCTGGCCGGGCTGGTGTGCTTCGTGCTGATCATCACCATCCCGTTCGGGATCGCGGCCTTCCGGATCGCCGGCTACGTGCTGTGGCCGTTCGGCCGGACGATCGAGCAGAATCCGCACGCGGGGGTGGCATCGATCATCGGGAACGTGCTCTGGATCATCCTGTTCGGCTGGTGGCTGGCGATCGGGCACCTGGTCGCGGGCGTCACACTCTGCCTGACGATCATCGGGATCCCGCTCGGCCTGGCCAGCTTCAAGATCATCCCGATAACCCTGCTGCCGCTCGGGGTCCGCATCGTCCCGGTGGACCGCGCCTACGCCGAAACGGCATAGGGGTCACGGACCGTCCTGGCCGGGGTCTTTTGTCTCACTTTGTGATAGAAGCGATGACTTCCATCTTCGGCAGGGCCCACTTAGGGTAGTTGCAACGACAGTTGCAGGCGCGACGTGGCGCGTTGTTCTGGGGCGGGGGAGAGGCCCAGTATGCAAAATGCAGTGCGTGACTCTCGTGTGATGGTGCCGCAGCTACCGCCGCGGCATATCCCCAGGAGCCGCCTGCTTGCTGAGCTCGACATCGCCGCCGATCTGCCGCTTACCTTGCTGTCCGCCGGACCGGGGGCAGGCAAGACCGTGCTGCTCACCGACTGGGTCCGGCGCAGCGCCGCCCGGATCGCCTGGCTCACCCCGACGCCGGCCGACGCCGAGCCCCGGCGGTTCTGGCGCCTGCTCGAGTGCGCGCTGCGAGAAGCCCACGGCGGTGAGCGCGGCTCGCCGATCGCGCCTGCGCGGGGCGCGGGGGTTGATCTGGTCCGGACCCTGTTCAGCCGGCTGCCTGATCCAGGCCGGCTCGTCGTGATCGTGGATGACGCGCACGTGCTCACCCATTCCGACGTCCTGGAGGGCCTGGACAGCCTG
>DAIOWL010001027.1:0-2833 GCA_036758545.1 Streptosporangiaceae bacterium
CTTGACCCCCTCGGTCTGGCGGCGTTCGGCCGCGGCGAGCTCCCGCTCGGCGGCGGTGCGCTCGGCGGTCGCGACGGACAGCACGTCGCGCCCGGCCGTCAGCCGCTCGTTCAGGGTCTCCTCTTCTTCCCGCAGCTCGTCGGCCTGGCGGTCGAGCTCGTCGGGGTCGCGGCCCGGGCGCTCCGGCTCGGTTGCCTCGGTCAGCAGCGTGTGCCGCTGGGCGGCCAGGTGCTGGGTGCTGCGCAGCCGTTCGGTCAGCGAGGACAGCGCGAACCAGGTCTCCTGGGCCCGGGCCAGCACGGCCGAGGCCTGCTGGGCGGCCTGGTCGAGCTCGTTCTCCCTGACCCTGGCCTGGGACACCTCCCCCTCCAGGGCGGCGCGCCTGGCCAGCACGGCGGCCTCGTCCGCCTCGTCCCGCTGCAGGTCGGCGGCGAGCGTCACGTAGTCGTCGGCGAGCAGCCGCAGCCGCGCGTCCCTTAGCTCGGCTTGGATGACCGCGGCCTTCCTGGCCATGTCGGCCTGCCGGCCCAGCGGCTTGAGGCGGCGGCTCAGCTCGGCGGTGAGGTCGACGAGCCGGGTCAGGTTGGCCTGCATCGCCTCCAGCTTGCGCAGCGCCTTCTCCTTGCGCTTGCGGTGCTTGAGCACGCCGGCCGCTTCCTCGATCAGGGCGCGCCTGGCCTCCGGGCCGGCGTGCAGGACGTCGTCGAGGTGGCCCTGCCCGACGATCACGTGCATCTCGCGGCCCAGGCCGGAGTCGGACAGGAGTTCCTGCACGTCGAGCAGGCGGCAGTGGTTGCCGTTGATGGCGTACTCGCTCTGCCCGGACCTGAACATCAGCCGGCTGAGCGTGACCTCGGAATAGTCGATGGGCAGGGCGCCGTCGGTGTTGTCGATGGTCAGCGTCACCTCGGCCCGGCCCAGCGGCGGCCGGGAGGTGGTGCCCGCGAAGACGACGTCCTCCATCTTGCCGCCGCGCAGCGACTTGGCGCCCTGCTCACCCATGACCCAGGACAGGGCGTCGACGATGTTGGACTTGCCCGAGCCGTTCGGCCCGACCACGCAGGTGATGCCGGGCTCGAGGCGGAGCGTGGTGGCGGAGGCGAAGGACTTGAAGCCGCGCAGAGTGAGGCTCTTCAGGTACAAGCTGCCCCCTTCTTTTCGCTCCCCCGCACCTTACCGCCCTGAAGCGCTCAAATCAGCGAACTGCAGGATGACTCGCGTGCCGCGTGCCAGGGGCAGGGAGGCGGATCGGGGCATGCCAAACTAGCCGGACGTCCCCGGCGACGATGCCGCGCTAATGCGGCGGTAACGTTGATACCCGTGTGCCTATTGGCATATAACGGGCAGATATACAACGAAGAGGGGCGCCGCCAAAGGCGCCCCTGATCCGTTCCCTGTTGTCCGACCGAGTTTCTCGACCTCTGTCGTTTTTTAGCCGCGTCCTGCCTGCGCGCGTTAGACGTACGCGGGCTCGCGATCCGCCACCAACACGTCCTCGTGGCCAGCCTCAGCTAGCGAGTCATTCTCTTCCTGAAGCCGTACAAGCTCAGCTTCGAGGTCGCGTACTCGCTGCTGGAGGCGGCGCATCTCGGAAACCATGCGGGGATCGGGACCGCCGACGTGGCCGAATAGAGCCTTCGCCATTGTTAAAGGTCCTCCACGCTGAGTGACCAGAGTGGGCACATACTTAACACGCGCAGATCCGCGCGCGTAACCAACAGCAACCAGTGTCCCATCTAGGCGTTGGCTGGTCAAGTTGAGGGGGTAGTAGATGCCCGGTATATACCGTATCCACCATAACAAGCATGATTTCGCCGCATGACGTTAACGGGGCGTAACGGAACGCGCTGGTCAGGACGTCGCGCCAGAGCCGGGCGCGTCAGAGCCGGGCGCGTCAGAGCCGGGCGCGGCGGGGGCGGGGCTGGCAGCGCGGGCAGGTGTAGGCGGACCTGTTCATGAAGGAGTCGCGCCGGACCGGCGTGCCGCACCGGAGGCAGGGGAAGCCTTCCCGGCCGTAGACCGCGAGGGACCGCTCGAAGTAGCCGCTCTCCCCGTTGACGTCGACGTACAGGTCGTCGAACGAGGTGCCGCCGGCCACGAGGGCCTCGCCGAGCACCTCGCGGACCGCGGCGAGCAGGCGGCTCACCTCCGGGCCGTTCAGCGTCTCGGTGGGGCGGGCCCAGTGCAGCCGGGCCCGCCACAGCGCCTCGTCGGCGTAGATGTTGCCGACGCCGCTGATCAGCGACTGGTCCAGCAGCGCGCGCTTGACTCCGGTGTGCCGGGTGCGCAGCCGCCGGGCCAGGCTGGCCGGGTCGAACGCCGCCTCGAACGGGTCGGGGGCGATGTGGGCGATGGGCCCGGGGAGTTCGGCCCCGTCGCGCACCACGCACATGTGGCCGAACGTCCGCTGGTCGGTGAAGCGCAGGTCCGGGCCGCCGTCCTTGAACGTGAACTGGATCCTGACGTGCGGCGAGAGCGGCTGGTCCGGGTCGATGATGAGCAGCTGCCCGCTCATCCCGAGGTGCGCGAGCAGGGCGTCCTCGCCCACGGACAGCCATAGGTACTTGCCCCGGCGGCGGGCGCTGTCCAGGGTGCGCCCTTCCAGGCCGGACTCGAACTCGGCCGGGCCGGCCGGCTGCCTGCGCACCGCGCGCGGGTGCAGGACGCGGACGGTCTCGACGGTCCTTCCCACCACGTGTTCTTCGAGGCCGCGCCGGACCGTCTCGACCTCGGGCAGCTCAGGCACGCCTCAGCGCTCCGGCTCTCCCTTGTCGTCCTTGTTGTCCTTGTTGTCGCGCAGGTTGGGGTTCTCCCGGCCGTTCTCTCTGCCGTT
>DAIOWL010001028.1:0-2831 GCA_036758545.1 Streptosporangiaceae bacterium
CCGGCAGGACCATACGAAAGTTGCATACCGCCGTTCGAGGCCATCCCTTCGTAGGCGCAGGACCCTACCGGCTGCCCTGCCGGGCGGCACCCGCGGCGGCATGCAATGGGGACATGCACACAGAACCACAGATCACGCAGGCACCCCGGCTCGGCCACTACGAGATCGACGTGAGCCAGTCGAGGGTGACATTCCGCACCCGGCACATGTTCGGGCTCGGTCCGGTCCGCGGCACGTTCGCGATCCGGTCCGGCTCGGCGGACATCGCCGAACCGCTCGCCGACTCGGCCATTCACGCCGAGATCGACACGGCGAGCTTCCGAACCAGGAACCGGCAGCGTGACCGGAGCGTGCTGTCGGCCCAGTTCCTGGACGCGGCCCGGTTCCCTGTCATTTCCTTCCGGGACGGGCAGGTCTGCGCGGACGGCAGGACGATCCGCGGGACGCTCACCGTGCGCGAGGTCTGTCGGCCGGTCAGCCTGTCGATCGGCCAGGTGACCGTGGCCGGGCCGTCGTTCACCGCCAGCGCCACCGTCCGCGTCGACCGGACCGAGTTCGGCCTGACGGCCATGCCGGGGCTGGCCGGGCGGTATCTCGACCTGACCGTGGAGGTCCGGTGCACCCTAGGAGGGACGGCTCATGCCTAATGCCGTCGAAGTATCCGGCCTGCGCAAGAGCTACGGCCGGGTGCACGCCGTGCGAGACGTCGGCTTTACCGTCGGCTATGGCGAGATCGTCGCGCTGCTCGGGCCGAACGGGGCGGGCAAGACCACGACGCTGGAGATCCTGGAGGGCTTCCGCGCCCGTGACGGCGGGACAGCCGAGGTCCTCGGCTACGACCCCGGCGAGCGGTCCAGCGCCCGCGAGCTGCGCGAGCGCACCGGCCTGGTCCTGCAGGACGTCGCGGTCGAGCCGTACCTGACCGCCCGCGAGACGATCGCCCGCGCGGCCGGCTACTACCGGGCGCCGCGTGGCGTGGCCGAGGTGATCGGGCTGGCGGGCCTGACCGGCCTGGAGCGCCGCAAGGTCAGGTCGCTGTCCGGCGGGCAGAAGCGCCGGCTGGACCTTGCCCTCGGCCTGATCGGCAATCCGGCGCTGCTCTACCTGGACGAGCCGACGACCGGGTTCGATCCGGCCGCTCGCCGCGACGCCTGGCAGCTCGTGCGCGGGTTGCGCACGGCCGGCATGACGATCCTGCTGACCACCCATGACATGGACGAGGCGCAGGCGCTGGCCGACCGGGTGGTGCTGCTGTCCGGCGGCGTAGTCGTAGCCGCCGGCGAGCCGGCCGCCCTCGGCGGGCGAGACGCCGAGCGCGCACGCATCTCGTTCCGGCTGCCAGCCGGCTACACGGCCGCGGACCTGCCCGTCTCGTCGCACTCGGCGAACGGCATGGTCGTGGTCGAGACCGACGCGCCGACACAGGCGCTGCATCGGCTAACGGACTGGGCGATCGGGCACGGCCACGTGCTGGCCGGGCTCACGGTGGAGCGGCCCAGCCTGGAGGACGTCTATCTAGAGCTAACTCACGAAGGCGCGCCAGCGCGTGCGCCGGAGAGGATCATGCGATGACCACCGCCGTTGCCGTCCGCAGGCGTGCTACCAGTCCGGCCGGCCCGCCCGCGGGCTTGCGCAGCAACCTGCGCATGCTGGCTCATCAGGTGCGGTACGAGCAGCTGTCGTTCTGGCGGAACCCGCAGAGCGCCATATTCACCTTCATCTTCCCGGTCGTGTTCGTGGTTATCATGGGCGCGCTCTTCGGCGGGACCGGAAAGAGCTCGTACTTTGGCGGGCTGTCCGCGTTGCAGTATTACGTGCCGACGATCGCCGCGCTGTCGGTACTGGGCTCGTGCTACGGCCAGCTCGCGGTCGCGCTCGCGGCCCGCCGGCAGGCCGGGATACTCAAGCGGATCCGGGCCACGCCGCTGCCCGCGTGGGCGTACTTCGCCGGGCTGCTCGCCCACTGCGTGCTCGTGAGCGTGATCGACATCGCGCTCATCGTCGTGGTGGGCCGGCTGTACGGGGTGCCGTTCCCGTCGCACTGGCTCGCGATCATGCTGACGCTGGTGCTCGGTGCCGCGAGCTTCTGCGCCCTGGGCGTGGCGGTCGCGTCGGTAATCTCGAACGCCGATGCTGCCCCGGCGGTGGCCCAGCTCGTGCTGTTTCCGCTGACGTTCATCGCCGGCACCTACGGGCCGATCCACTCCGCGCTGCTCAACACTGTCTCCGGCTGGCTTCCGGTACGGCCGTTCAACGAGGCCCTGACCGGGGCGTTTGCCCAGCACGCGGGGGCTGACTGGCGGGACCTAGCCGTGCTCGCGGCCTGGGGCGTGGTCGGCGCGGGCGTGGCGGTTCGCCGCTTTCGCTGGGATCCACGGCCCGAATAGGGGCCTTATGAGTCCGGCCAGCTGGTAGTGACCTTGTCGGCCGTGATCCTCGCGACTACCCATTGCGGGTTCGGCCCGGCGAACCCGGGGTACGGCCCGCCGGTGTACTTGTGCGATAGCTCATCGACGAGCCTGCCGTCCGGGTCGTCCTCGATGGAGGCAGTGCCCTGGACCTGGGCGCTCTCATACGGGTCGGCCGCATCGAAGATCACCACGGCCGCCCGCCGATCCCGGATCAGGTTGGCCGTCTTGCGGCGGCTTCTGGGCAGCGCGAACAAGACGTCATCGGCGTCGCGCTTTACCCACGTCACGGTCGAATGCGGCCTGCCGTCCGGTTCGAGCGTTGACAGTACGGCGAAGTTCCTGCCATCGAACAGCATCCGAACCTTGTCAGTGAGTCGCGTCATCAGTTTCTCCTGCGTGGCGATGAGTCGCGGGCCAGCA
>DAIOWL010001029.1:0-1617 GCA_036758545.1 Streptosporangiaceae bacterium
CTGATCAGGTGAAGGCGGGGATGCCGGTGATGGCCCGGCCCATGATCAGGATGTGCACCTCGTCGGTGCCTTCGTAGGTGCGGACGCCCTCGAGGTTGTTGGCGTGCCGCATCGGCGAATACTCCAGTGCGACGCCGTTGCCGCCGAAGATGGTCCGGGCCTGCCGCGCGATGGCGATCGCGGTCCTGACGTTGTTGAGCTTGCCGAACGAGATCTGCTCAGGGACCAGGGTCCCGGCGTCCTTCATCCGCCCGATATGCAGCGCGACCAGCAGGCCTTTCTGGATCTCCAGCACCATGTCGACCAGCTTTTCCTGGGTGAGCTGGAATGACGCGATCGGCTTGCCGAACTGCCTGCGGTCCAGCGCGTAGGCCAGGGCGGCCTCGTAGGCGTCGCGGGCTGCGCCCATGGCACCCCAGATGATCCCGTAGCGGGCCTCGTTCAGGCAGGCGAACGGGCCGCGCAGGCCCTCGGCCCCGGGCAGGATCGCGTCCGCGGGCACCTGGACGCCGACCAGCGTGATGTCGCACTGGATCGAGGCGCGCATGGCCAGCTTCGGCTCGATCGGGGTGGCGGTGAACCCCGGAGTGGCGGTGGGGACGAGGAAGCCGCGGATGCCGTCCTCGGTGCGCGCCCAGATGACGGCGACGTCCGCGATCGACGCGAGGCCGATCCATCGCTTGGCGCCGTCGATGACCCAGCCGTCGCCGACCCGCCGCGCCGTCGTGGTCATGCTGGCCGGGTCGCTGCCGGCTTCCGGTTCGGTCAGGCCGAAACAGCCGATCAGATCGCCGGCCGCCATACCGGGCAGCCAGCGCTCCTTGTGTGCCTCGGTGCCGAACTTGTGGATGGCGCTCATGGCCAGCGACCCCTGCACGCTGACGAAGGTCCGCAGCCCGGAATCGCCCGCCTCCAGTTCCAGCGCGGCCAGGCCGTACTCCACCGCGCTGCGGCCGGGGCAGCCGTAGCCGGACAGGTGCGCACCCAGCAGGCCGAGCCGCCCCATCTCCGGGACGATCTCGGCGGGAAACACCGCGCTCTCGTACCATGCCGTGATGTTGGGCCGGATGCGGTCGCGGACGAACGCGCGGACCGTGTCGCGCCAGGCGAGTTCCCCGGCCGACAACAGGGCATCGAGGCCAAGGTAATCAGTCGCCAGGGTCATGCTGGTCTCCAGTCGTCATCAGGCAGGTCCGGCAGTGCGGCTGCTGCGAATTCGCTTGCCTCGAGTCTGGCGCACTGCGAACGTCAGCGGACCCCGACTGGGCGCTCAGCCCTGCTGGGTCAGCCCCACGACGTGGCCTTGCGGGTCGGCGATCAGCGCGAAGGCGACACCGGGCACGTGCTGAGGCTCCTGGACGACCTGGCCGCCGAGTTCCCCGGCCCGTTTCACGGCGCCGTCGATATCGTCCACCGCGATGAAGAAGGTAACCAGGTCCGAACCGCCCTGCAGCGGGCTGATCGCGGTGTACAGCGCGCCGGGAACACCGGTGTCGACGAAGGTATAGCCGGGGACCGCGCCTGGGTCCGGGTACGTCCAGCCGAGCAAGTCTGCGAAGAACTTGCGGGTCGCGTCGGGGTCCGTCGACCGGATCTCGGCGTGCACGATTGGATGCG
>DAIOWL010001029.1:1717-2820 GCA_036758545.1 Streptosporangiaceae bacterium
CCCGATAGGTTCGGTGACGTGGAGGGTGATCCATGGTGATGCCGCAGGCGGGCCGTATAGCGGCAGCCGTGGTGGGCGGCCTGCTCATACTCTCGTCGGTGTCCAGTGTGTCCGGGACGCTGATCGTAACCCGCCTGGTCCGGAGCCGGCTGACACGGTGGATCGACCGGGGCGTCGACTGGGGTTACCAGCTGGCGACGGCGCGAGCCGCCGATTACCGGCGGCGCGACCGGCTGCTAGCCACCCAGGCGGCCGCCATCTTGCTGATCCAGCTGGCGGCATGGCTCGTCGTGGCCTACGTCGGGTTCGCCTTGCTGCTGTGGCCGTTCGCCGCCCGCGGCGTGGTCTCGGCCTTCACCGACGCCGGGTCCTCGCTGTTCACCCTGGGCTTCGCCGTACCCGCCGGGGCGGTGCCGGCGGTGATCGTGTTCCTGGCCGCGGCGGTCGGCCTGCTGATCATCACGCTCCAGATCGCCTACCTGCCGACCCTGTACGCGGCGTTCAACCGCCGGGAAACCGAGGTGGCGCTGCTGAACGCGCGGGCCGGGGTCCCGTCCTGGGGCCCGGAGCTGCTGGCCCGTACCCACTACGCGCTGGGATCGGGCACCTCGACCCTGGATACGATGCCGGATCTGTACGCCGCCTGGGAACGCTGGGCCGCCGATGTCACCGAGAGCCACACCACCTACCTGCCGCTGGTCCGGTTCCGCTCCCCCACGCCGCTGTCGTCATGGGTGACCGCCCTGCTGGCCATACTCGACTCGGCTGCGCTGTTCCTGACGCTGTCGCCCGGGGCGGCGCCGGAGGTACCGGCCCGGTTGTGCCTGCGCAGCGGGTTCTTGTGCTTCAACCGGATCGCCCGGGCGATGGGCTTCGAAATCCCTGAGGAGGCCGATCCGAAGTCGGGTACAAGCCTGACCTACGCCGAGTTTCTCGACGCGGTGGCCCGGATGCGCCAGGTGGGTTTCCCGATCGAGCGCACTGCTGAGGAGGCCTGGCCGGAGTTCGTCGGGTGGCGGGTCAACTACGAGCGGGCCGCCTACGCGGTGGCCGCCGCCGTCGATGCCGTGCCGGCCCTATGGTCCGGACCGCGCCGCCACACG
>DAIOWL010001030.1:0-2807 GCA_036758545.1 Streptosporangiaceae bacterium
CGGCTCATCTGGCACACGGCCTCGCCCGAGTGGAACTTCGACGATGCGACGTTCAACCGGAGCGCCACGTCCTTTGACAACGCGGATCACGTCGCCATCGTGATCCACAACTACCGCTGGCGGATCGGCCTGGCCGAGGGCGAGACACAATACGACGATCTCGAAAAGCAGCTGGCCGGGAGCCCGGTCATCTCCGTGCCGACGATCACCCTCGAAGGTGATGCCAACGGCGCACCCCATCCGGAACCCGGCGCCTATGCGGCGAAGTTCGCGGGCCCGTACGCGCACCGGACCATCTCCGGCGGCGTCGGGCACAACCTGCCGCAGGAGGCCCCGCAGGCCTTCGCCCAAGCCATCATCGACGTCGCCGACCAGCGTTAGGAGAAGAAAAATGCCCGAAGACGACACCATCCGCCCGTTCAAGGTCGGTTTCCCTGAGACGGAACTCACCGATCTGCGCAGCCGCGTGAACGCGACCAGGTGGCCCGAGGTCGAGACGGTCGCCGACGACTCGCAGGGCGCGCGGCTGGCGATGATGCAGGATCTCGCCCGGTACTGGGCGACCGACTACGACTGGCGCAAGTGCGAGGCGAGGCTGAACGACCTGCCGCACTTCATAACCGAGATCGACGGGCTCGACATCCACTTCATTCACGTCCGCTCCCAGCACGCCGATGCGCTGCCGCTGATCGTCACGCACGGATGGCCCGGCTCGGTCATCGAGCAGCTGAAGATCATCGAGCCACTCACCAACCCCGAGGCGCACGGCGGGACCGCCGCGGACGCGTTCCACCTGGTGATTCCCTCGCTGCCCGGTCACGGGTTCTCCGCCAAGCCGACCGCCACCGGCTGGGATCCGCCCCGGATCGCCCGCGCCTGGGTCGTGCTGATGAAGCGCCTCGGCTACACCCGGTTCGTGGCGCAGGGCGGCGACTGGGGCGCGGCCGTCACGCAGGCGATGGGGATACAGGCCGCGCCGGAACTGCTCGGCATCCACTCCAACATGCCGGGTACCGCCCCAGCCGACATCAACAAGGCGGTCCAGCGCGGCGACCCGCCGCCGCCGGATCTCTCGGCCGAGGAAAGCCGCGCGTTCAAGCAGCTGAGCACCTTCTTCGCCAGGCACCTGGGCTACGCGCAGATCATGTCGACGCGCCCGCAGACGCTGTACGGGCTGGCGGACTCACCCGTCGACCTCGCCGCGTTCATGCTCGACCACGGCGACGGCACCGGCCAGCCCGGGCTCGTGGAAAAGGCCCTGAACGGACAGCTGCAGAGCGCCCTCACCCGAGACGACATCCTCGACAACGTCACGCTGTACTGGCTGACGAATACCGGGGTCTCCGCGGCTCGCCTCTACTGGGAGAACAAGGGGGACTTCTTCGACGCCAAGCCCATCACGATTCCGTACGCCATCAGCGTCTTCCCCGACGAGCTCTATCAAGCCCCGGTGAGCTGGGCAGAGCGCGCGTATCCCGACAACCTCATCTATTACAAGAAGGTCGATCGAGGCGGGCACTTCGCGGCGTGGGAACAGCCGGATCTGTTCACCGCAGAAATGCGGGCCGCGTTCCGGTCACTGCGCTAGAAGCCGCGTTGGCGGCGCGATGGTGAGAAAATCGGCTGGTGCAGATCGGGATACTGGGATCTTTCGAGGTTCGCGCGGACGACGGCGCCCTAGCCGACGTGCCGGGTTCCCGGTTGCGTGCCCTGCTGATCGCCCTCGCCCTCGAACCGGGGCGCGTCGTCTCGAAGGCGACGCTCATCGACTGGATCTGGGGTGAGCAGCCGCCTGCCGACACGGCGAACGCCTTGCAGCGCCTGGTTTCGCGGCTGCGCAAGGCGCTGCCGGAGGGGTTGATCGAGGGCCAGCCGGGCGGCTACCGGCTGACGGTGGAACCCGACGCCGTTGACGCCGTCCGGTTCGAGCACCTCGCCGCTCAGGCTCGCGGCGCGGAGGGTCCACGGCGGGTACAGCTGCTGCGCCAGGCCCTCGCCTTGTGGCGTGGTCCGGTCATGGCCGATGTCGGCCTGGAGGACAGCGAGGCGCTGGACGCCGCGGTCGCCCGGCTCGAACGGCTGCGCCTGGCCGCGCTGGAGGATCGGTTCGATGCCGAGGTAGGTCTCGGCCAGGCGGGCGAGCTGATCGCGGAGCTGACCGATCTGGTGGCCGCCCATCCGATGCGGGAACGGCTGGTCGCCGCCTTGATGCGTGCCCTCGCCGCGGCCGGACGCGACACCGAGGCGCTGCTCGCGTACGAGCGCATCAGGGAAACCCTGGCCGACCAGCTGGGCGTCGACCCCTCGCCGGAGTTGTCCGCCTTGCACGTCGCGCTGCTGCGCGGCGAGCTGGGTCGGCGGGAGGAGACCCGGAAGACCAACGTGCGGGCCGAGCTGACGACTTTCGTCGGCCGGGACGCCGATGTGACCGCGGTCCGCGAGCTGATCGGGGAGGGTCGGCTGACCACCCTGATCGGGCCGGGCGGTTCGGGTAAGACCAGGCTGGCCACGGAGACCGCGCGCACGCTGCTCGGCGACCTGCCGGACGGGGTCTGGCTGGTGGAGCTCGCCGCCATCGGCACCGACGGTGACGTGGCCCAGGCCACGCTGGCCGCGCTCGGGCTCCGCGATGCCCTGCTCGGCTCGGCACCGAGCGCGGATCCGGTGGACGGGCTCATCGCCGCGATCCGCGAGCGGGAAGCGCTGCTGATCCTGGACAACTGTGAGCACGTGATCGAGTCGGCGGCGGCGTTCGCCGACCGGGTGCTCGGCGAGTGCCGGCGGCTGCGGATCCTGGCGACCAGCCG
>DAIOWL010001031.1:0-2796 GCA_036758545.1 Streptosporangiaceae bacterium
CCCGGGCCCGGCGGCCCGGGTGGCCGCGCGGCCGCTTGTAGGCGATGATCCTGCCCTTCTCGAAGATCTCGCCACCCCAGACGCCGAACGGTTCGGCCCGGTCGATCGCTCCGGCCAGGCACGGCCGCCGCAGCGGGCAGGTCTCGCACATCGCCTTGGCCAGCTCGAGGTCGGCCGGATGCTCGGAGAACCACAACTGCGTATCGTCGCTGCAGGGCAGCGGATTGCCCAGGTCAGCGGCTCGCCTAGCCAACGTGGCCAGCGAGATGCTCGTCATGTCGCTTCACCCCCGTGAGGCGTAACTCCGGATCCCCGTAAATCCGGACATCTCGATTGTGCACCATGCCACATCGGCTGGCATCAGCCGCATGGCTGATATTTGCTCCGTAACCGCCCGGATGCGATCCGTCGTCAGTCAGGCCGCCTGGTAGCGCGCGATGATGACGCCGGTCGTGGTGGTGACGCTTTCCGTCAGCCGGAGGTCGGCGGGGGCGCCCTCCGGGAACAGCCGCCGGCCCTGGCCGAGGATCAGCGGGTGGATCAGCAGCACGTACTCGTCGACCAGGGCGCGCGGCCGCAGCGAACCGACGAGCTCGCCGCTGCCCAGGACCAGCAGGTCGGGGCCGGGCTCCGGCTTCAGTGCGGCCACGGCGGATGCCGCGTCCCCGGGCAGCAGGGTGGAGTTCTGCCACGGCAGTGGCTCGGCCAGAGTTCGTGAGGCCACGTATTTCTGCTGCTTGGTCAGCGACTCGGTGTAAGGGTTATCCGGCTGGTGCGGCCAGAAGCCGAAGAAGTCCTGGTAGGTGCGACGGCCGAGGAGAAGGGCCACCGGGTCGCCGCCCCGTCCGACGCCCATGAAGTCGGCCATCACGTGGTCGTTGCCGGCCTGCGCCCACCCGCCGCGGCCGAACCCGCCGCGGGTGTCCTCGTCCGGGCGGCCCGGCGCCTGCATCACGCCGTCGAGCGTCACGTGGGTGATGACGGTGAGCTTCCTCATGGCTGCGTTCCTTTCGGTAGGGTCTCTCGTTCCCTACACGAACGCCCCCCACCCGGATCGACACGACGTCACCCCGCGGCCCGGCTCAGGGCACAATCAGGCGCTGAGCGCCTCGGCGGGTCCGGCGCAGGCCTGCACGATCTCCTCCAGCGCCAGGCCGAGCGCCCCGGCCAGCGCGGCCACGGTGAAGAAGGCGGGGGTGGCGATGCGGCCGGTCTCGATCTTGCGCAGCGTTTCCGCGGGAACGCCGGAGACGGCGGCGATCTCGGCCATGCTGCGCGGCCCGCGCGCCTCGCGCAGCAGCATGCCGAGCCGTTGCCCCCGCTCGTGTTCCAGGCGGCTCAGTGGCGGTCGGACCATACCGTGATAATAATACCGGTATAGTTATACCGCAAGGGAGGTGCCCTGAAGAGAGGTGCAGAGCTGATGGTCGAGATCAAGACACCCGCGGAGGTCGAGGCGATGCGCGGCGCCGGGCGGGTGGTCGCGGAGATCCTGGCCGCCGTCCAGGACCAGGCCAAGGCCGGGATGCGTACGGCCGAACTGGACGAGATCGCCCGCGACGTGCTGGCCGGGAACGGCGCTTACTCGCCGTTCCTGAACTACCAGCCGGGCTTCGCCCCGGTGCCGTTCCCGGCGACCATCTGCACGTCGGTGAACGACGCCGCCCTGCACGGCATCCCCGGCCGGTACAAGCTGGCCGACGGCGACCTGCTCAGCGTGGACTGCGGCGCCGTGCTGGACGGCTGGACGGGCGACGCCGCGGTCTCGTTCACCATCGGGACCCGGCGGCTGGCCGATAAGCGACTGATCGACGTGACCAGGGATGCCCTGCGCGCGGGCATCGCCGCGGCCGTTCCCGGCGCCCGGATCGGCGACATCTCCGCCGCCATCGGCGCGGTCGGCCGCGCGGGAGGCTACGGGATCTGCACCGACTTCGGCGGTCACGGCGTCGGCCGGACCATGCACGAGGACCCGTCCGTCCCCAACGAGGGCACCCCGGGCCGCGGCCGCAGGCTCGTCCCCGGGCTGGTCATCGCCATCGAGCCCTGGTTCCTGGCCGGCGGCAGGGACATGTACCGGATCGACCGCGACGGCTGGACGATCCGCAGCGGCGACGGCAGCCGGGCCGCGCACGCCGAGCACACGGTGGCCGTCACCGAGGGCGGCCCGCAGGTCCTGACCGTCCTCTGACCCCTGACCCGCCGTCCCAGCCGGGCTCCCATAGGCACCGAACGGCCGGGCGCGTGCCCCCGCGCACCCCCGCGCCCGCCCGTCACTTTCGTCCCATCTCTGTCATTCTCTTCGCGCCTCTTGACATCGATACTGACGGTATTTAAATATCTTCGGTATGAGTCCTCGCTTGTCCCGCGCCGAACAGAACGACCGCAACCGCGCCCTGCTGCTGGCCGCGGCCCGCCGGGTGTTCCTGGAGCGGGGCTACTACGCCGCGACCCTGGACCAGATCGCCGACGAGGCGGGCTTCTCCAAGGGCGCGGTGTACTCGCGCTTCGCCAGCAAGGCCGACATGTTCCTGGCCCTGCTCGAGGACCGGATCGCCGAGCGGGCCGCGCGGAACGCGCAGCTGGCCGGGGAGCTGGCCGGCACCGGCAACTTCGCCGCGCTGCTCGACCAGGCCCAGGGGGACGAGCGCGCCACGCCGGGCTGGCGGCTGCTGGTCACCGAGTTCCGGCTGCACGCCGCCCGGGATCCCGAGCTCAACCGCAGGTACGCGGCCCTGCACGCGCGGACCGTCGACGGGGTCGCGCGGATGTTCGCCGAGATCAGCAAGGAGAACG
>DAIOWL010001032.1:0-618 GCA_036758545.1 Streptosporangiaceae bacterium
GAGGGGTGGCGTGAGGTGAGGGCCGGCGGGTGCTGGTTATTGTTCGGGCTATGAGCCGAATTCCGTATGTGCGACGTGAGGAGCTGGAGCCCGAGGGGCAGCAGCTATGGGATGGCATCGTCAACGGGCGGAGCGACCTGGTCCTGACCGCGGAGGGCGGACTGGCCGGGCCGTTCAACGCGTTTGTCACGGCGCCGGGCGCGGGGCGGCGGCTGTCCGCGCTGGGGGCGAAGCTGCGGTTCGGCACGTCGATCGAGCGGCGGCTGTCCGAGATCGCGATCATCACGATCGGCGCGCGGTGGCAGGCGGAGTTCGAATGGTGGGCGCACGCGCCCATGGCGCGCGAGCACGGCGTGGCCGACGCGGTGGTGGACGCGATCGGACGCGGCGAGGATCCGCCGTTCGAGGCGGACGACGAGCGCGCCGTCTACGCGGTGGCCCGTGAGCTCGGCCAGTCAGGCCGGCTGGACCAGGACACCTACGACGCCGCGCACCGCTTTCTCGGCGACGCCGGGATGGTGGAGCTGGTGTCGCTGTGCGGGTACTACACGCTGATCTCGTTCGTGCTGAACGCGTTCACCGTGCCGCTGCCGCCGGGGACCACGCCGATGTGGGCGG
>DAIOWL010001032.1:628-2792 GCA_036758545.1 Streptosporangiaceae bacterium
ATGACCCTGCCGGCCGAAGCCACCGGCGCCGCGCCCGGGCGCGGCCGGCTGACCGGGCGGCGGGTGCTGGTGGTCGGCGCGGGGACGCGGCCATCGCCGGAACCGGATCCGCCGCTCGGCAACGGCCGGGCCATTTCCGTGCTCGCGGCCCGGGAGGGCGCGGCGGTGGCCTGCGCCGACCGTGACGCGGACGCCGCGGAAGCGACCGCGGCCCTGGTCCGTGCCGAACGTGCCGAACGTGCCCACGGCCCCGGTAACGGGGGATCGGCCGCCGCGGTCGTGCTGGCCGACGTGGCGGAACCGGACGCGTGCGCGGCGGTGGTGGCGGATTCGGCGGCCGCGCTGGGCGGCCTAGACGGCGTGGTGCTGAACGTGGGCATCGGGCTCGGGCGCGGGATGGCCGGGACGAGCGCCGCCCAGTGGGATCAGACGTTCGCGGTCAACACCCGGGCGCACTTCCTGGTGGCCGCGGCCGCGCTGGAAGCGCTGGAACCCGGGGCGGCGATCGTGTTCATCAGCTCGGCGGCGAGCCTGCGCGCGGCGACGGGGATCCCGGCGTACGACGCCTCCAAGGCGGCCTTGCTGGGCATCTGCCGGCAGGTCGCGCGGGAGGGAATGGCCCGCGGCATCCGGGCCAACCTCGTGGTGCCGAGCCTGGTCGACACGCCGCTCGGGCGGGAGGCGTCCCGGCTCAACCCGGGCCGCACCGCGCGCCGCCTGCCGTTCGGCCGTCAGGCGACGGCCTGGGAGGTGGCCTACGCCACGGTGTGGCTGCTATCCGGCGAATCCAGCTACGTCAACGCGCACTCGCTGGTCCTCGACGGCGGCGCGACCAGCTTCGGATGACCGGGCGGCGGAGACAAATCCCAGCTATCCCATGAATCACTATAGAGGGCACTCGCCTCTTTAACGCGCTTTCCTTAACGACGGTTCAGCCGTTCCGCGTTTTATGCTTTATTCATTCTGTTTTTTGACAATTCGTCGGAATAAGCCAGTCCCCCTGCTTTAAGCTGCCCACGATATGCCGGGGAGGATTTAGAGCGTGAAGGGGATCAGGCGGGTGCGCGGCCGGGCGCTACTGGTCGCGGCCGCGGCGCTGGCGCTTACCGCTGGCTGCTCGAACGGCGGCGGTGCGGCGAATGCGGCCCCGCCGGAAAAGCCGGTGCTGAACGTCGCGGTGGTGCCGGCCGTGGATTCGGCGGGCTTCTTCGTCGCGCTTGACCGGGGCCTGTTCAAAGCGCAGGGGCTGACCGTCAACTTCGTCCCGGTCAGCAGCAGCGAGACCGCGATCGCCAGTCAGGTGGCGGGCACCTACGACATCACCGGCGGCAACTACGTCTCCTATATCCAGGCGCAGCAGGAGCACCGGGCCAACCTGGACATCTTCGCCGAGGGATCGGTGATGGAGCCGGGGACCCAGGGTATCTACACGGTGCCGGACTCTCCGGTCGCGAACCTGGCCGACCTGAAGGGCCAGACGGTCGCGATCAACGCGCCGGACAACATCTTGTTCCTGCTGACGGCTTCGGTGCTGGCCGAGCACGGGGTGTCCCCCAGCAGCGTGCATTTCGCCAGCATCCCGTTCCCTGAGATGCCGGACGAGCTCAAGTCCGCCGCCGTCAGCGCGGCCGTGATGCCGGAACCGTACGCCAGCGGCGCGGAGGAGGCCCAGGGCGGCGTGCCGCTCGCCGACCTGGACCAGGGCGCGACCACGAGCTTCCCGATCGAGGGTTACGTGGTCACCAAGAAATGGGCGGCGGAGCATCCGCGCACGCTCGCCGCGTTCTACCGG
The DNA here is from genome assembly GCA_036758545.1 of Streptosporangiaceae bacterium. Classification (GTDB taxonomy): domain Bacteria; phylum Actinomycetota; class Actinomycetes; order Streptosporangiales; family Streptosporangiaceae; genus Palsa-504. Next base: position 2,421 of record DAIOWL010001032.1, read on the forward strand.
GCGCTCGAACAGGGTCAGCAGATCGCGGACGTCAGCCGCGCCGCCGCGGAGCAGGCCATGGTGGACATGCCGGCCCCGTTCGGCGTATCCGCGGAAACCGCGGCGGTCGTGGCCCTGGACAGCTATCCGGTCAGCACCGGGCCGGTCGGCAGCGTGGACAAGATACGGCTGCAGCGCGTGGTCGACGTCATGCGGCAGTTCCTCGGGTTCGGAAAGTTCGACATCGGCTCGATGCTGATGAGCAGCGCCTCCTCGGCCGGCGGCTGAGTACGTCAGGACGCCACAGTGGAGGGTCACCGGGCCGGCCGCCTCTTCCGGCGTCATGCCCGCCGCCCGCCGGTGACGGCGCAGCAGTGTGCCCAGCGGCACATC
>DAIOWL010001033.1:0-2791 GCA_036758545.1 Streptosporangiaceae bacterium
GTCGCCGCCGGTCGCGGCCAGCACCGCCTTCGTGGCGTCCCCGGCGTTCGCCGTGTGGGTAGCGCCGAGCGTGGCGGCAGTGACCAGACGGCTCTCGGCGATATCGATGGCGATCAGCGGGCTGGCGCCGAGGGATGCCGCGGCGGCCACGATGAACGCGCCGATGCCGCCCGCGCCGATGACGGTGCACGAGCGGCCCGGACCGACCCGGCCGCGGCGGGCGGCGTGCAGCGCGACGGCCAGCGGCTGGGCCATGGCCGCGCCGGTGTCGTCGAGGCCGTCAGGCACCACGCGGCAGATGCCCGCCGGGGACAGGACGAACTCGGCCAGGCCGCCGTCCCGATGCAGGCCGAGCGTCTGGTAGCGGGCGCACAGGTTGGTCCGGCCCGCGGCGCACCAGTCGCACCGGCCGCAGGAGATCCCGGCTCCGCTGACCACCCTGGTGCCGGGCGGGAACCCGGTCGCATCCGGGCCGGCGGCGACCACCTCGCCGGTGAACTCGTGGCCGAGGATCACCGGCGGACGGGCTAGCAGCGGGCCGTGGTCCCATTCTGCCGAGTCGGTGCCGCACAGGGCGACCTTGCTGACCTTGATGAGCAGTTCGCCCGGGCCGGGCGACGGCGGCTCGGGCACCGACTCGATCCGGACGTCGCCCGGAGCGTGGAAGACCGCGGCTTTCATGATGGCGCCCTCATGAGGCGACCTCGATGTGCACCTTGATGTTGCCCGAGCCCAGCGAGGCGGCCGTGAGCGCCTGCGGGGCCTGCGCCAGCGGGTAGCGGGCGGTCACGATCGGGGTCGGGTCGACCACGCCGCTGGCCAGGAACCTGATCGCCTGCGGCCAGATGCCCGCCGAGCCAACGATGCCCTGGATCCGCAGCGACCGGGCCTGGATCAAGCCGAGCTCGGCCGGGACCCTGCTGCCGACGTCGATGCCCACGTAGACGACCCGGCCGTGATTCCCGGCGATAGTGAGCGCCTGCGCCATCGCCTCCGGATGCCCGGCGGACTCGATCACCACGTCGAACAACTCCCCGCCGACTTCTGCCGGGTCGAGGGTGGTGGAAACACCAAGCTCGGCGGCCTTGGCCCGGCGGTCGGGCCGGGGCTCGATCAGCGTCACGGCCGCGTTACGGCCGACCGCGGCCATGGCGGACAGCAGCCCGATCGGGCCGCCGCCGAGCACCGCGACCCGGTCGCTCGGGTCGACGACGCCGGCCCGGACCGCCGCGTAGGCGACGCTGAACGGCTCGACCAGCGCGCCCTGGGTGAAGGTCAGGTGTTCCGGGAGCTTGTGCAGCCACTCCGCCCGGGCGGTGAAGTACTCGGCCGCGGCGCCGGAGATGGAAAAGCCGAAGTGGTCGCGCCCGCCGGGCCCGACCACGCACTCGCCGACCACGGGGTCGCCCGGCTTGAGGTCGTCGACGCCCGGGCCGGTCTCGGCCACCTCCGCGGCCCACTCGTGGCCAGGGGTGATCGGATAGCCGATCGGGATGATGTACCGCCCGGCTAGCAACTCCAGGTCGGAATGGCACACTCCCACCACCCGGGAACGCAGGAGGACTTCGCCGGGGCCAGCAGTAGGCCGTTCGGCCTCAATGACCTCGGCCTGGTCCGGGGCGGGGTATATCAGCGCGCGCATCGGCTGCTCCGGTGTCTAGGTGGCTACCTGGGTCAGATGGCCGGCCCGGGTCCTGGCCTGGGTGTAGATGCCCACCGCCACCATCACCAGGACGCCCTGGAACCAGTCGAGCAGGGCACGTTGACCACCGCTCATGGCCAAGGACCTGGAGCTGGCCCTTGGCATCGCGACCGGCGCGGGGCTGCCCCTGCCGGTCACCACAGCCGCCCGCCGGTTCCTCGAACAGGCCTGCGCCGAAGGCTTCGCGGACGCCGATTTCGCCTGCGTAGCAGCCCTGGTCCGCGGTGAACATGGCGAAGAACCCGACGTCGCACCCGTTAAGCAGTAATTAACTAACTAGTTCGTAAATAGCGCACGCTCGGCCGCCGGGGCCCCGGCCGGGAGGGCGAGGAGTTAGGGGCGGCAGGCGCGGCGGATCAGGTCGTACCAGGCGCGGGCGATGCGTTCGGCGGTCCGGGGGGCGGGTTCGGCGAGGTCGTCGGCGGACAGGTAGAGCAGGAGCGGGCCGTCCAGGGCGGCGCTGAGCTGGACGGCGAGCATGTCCAGGTCGGCGGGGCCGATGTCCATCTGGCCGAGCAGCACCCTGATGTGCAGCTGGGACATTGGCGTGCGGGATCCGGCCGGGATGGGCTCGCTGCCGTCCAGGGTGGCGCGGGCGATATCCCGGTGCTCGATCAGGAAGCCGATCCGGGCCCGGCCGTAGGCAACCAGGCGGTCCAGCGGGGGCGCGCCCGGGCCCAGCGGGGGCGGGCCGGTGAGCACGAGCTCCTGAAACGACCGTTCGGCATCATCGAGGAGCGCCCGGAAGATGCCTGCCCGGGTCCCGAACCGGCGGAACACCGTCCCCTTGCCCAGCCCGGCCCGCTCGGCCAGCCCGTCCATGGTCAGCTTGTCCGCACCGTCGGCGGCCAGCATCTCGCGGGCGGTGGCCAGCAGGAGCCGCCGGTTGCGCGCGGCGTCGGCGCGCTCGGCGGGTTCGGTTCCCCAGGAAATCTGTTCCGGGGTCAGCAGGGGCTGGTCCACGGGATTCACTCTACGGCCGGAATACTAAACGGGGTAAAGTCCGTTTAGGTCGCTGAAGAGACACCCGACAACTACGTGGGCAAGATCATGGAAATCCACCAGGAGCTCCCCGGCCGCATCCACATC
>DAIOWL010001034.1:0-2790 GCA_036758545.1 Streptosporangiaceae bacterium
AGCTTGACCCGCTGCGCCTCGCCGCCGGACAGGGTCGGCGCGGGCTGGCCCAGCCTAACGTAGCCGAGGCCCACGTCGACCAGCGTCTTCAGGTGCCGGTGAATGGCCGGTACCGGCTCGAAGAACTCGGCCGCCTCCTCGATCGGCATGTCGAGGACCTCGGCGATCGTCTTGCCCTTGTAGTGCACCTGCAGGGTGTCGGTGTTGTACCGGGCGCCGTGGCAGACCTCGCACGGCACGTACACGTCGGGCAGGAACTGCATCTCGATCTTGATCGTGCCGTCGCCGGAGCAGGCCTCGCACCGGCCGCCCTTCACGTTGAAGGAGAACCGGCCCGGCTGGTAGCCGCGGATCTTGGCCTCGGTGGTCGCGGCGAACAGCTTCCTGACGTGATCGAAGACGCCGGTGTAGGTCGCCGGGTTGGACCGCGGCGTGCGCCCGATCGGACCTTGATCAACGTGGACCACCTTGTCCAGCTGCTGGATGCCGGTGATCCTGGCGTGCTTGCCCGGCACCGTCCGCGCGCCGTTCAGCTCCCGCGCCAGGGCCTTGTACAGGATGTCATTGACCAGCGTCGATTTGCCCGAACCCGACACCCCGGTGACCGCCACCAGGCAGCCGAGCGGGAACGCCACGTCCACCCCGCGCAGGTTGTGCTCGCTCGCGCCCTTGACCGCCACCTCGCGCTTGGAGTTGCGCTGGCGGCGGGTGGCCGGTACCGGGATCGACTCCCGCCCGGACAGGTACGCGCCGGTCAGCGAGTCGGGACTGGCCAGCAGGTCGGCGACGGAACCGGAGACCACGATGTTGCCGCCGTGCTCCCCCGCCCGCGGGCCGATGTCCACCACCCAGTCCGCGGCCCTGATCGTGTCCTCGTCGTGCTCCACGACGATCAGCGTGTTACCCAGGTCGCGCAGCCGCAGCAGCGTCTCGAGCAGCCGGTGGTTGTCCCGCTGGTGCAGCCCGATGGACGGCTCGTCCAGCACGTAGAGCACCCCGACCAGGCCCGAACCGATCTGGGTGGCGAGCCTGATCCGCTGGGCCTCGCCGCCGGCCAGGGTGGCCGAGGCCCGGTCCAGGGTCAGGTAGTCCAGGCCGACATCGAGCAGGAAGCCCATCCTCGCGTTGACTTCCTTGATAATCCGCCCGGCGATCTGCTGGTCGCGGTCGGACAGTTCCAGGGTGAGCAGGAGCTTGGCCAGGTCCCCGATCGGGAGCGCGCACAGCTCGGCGATCGACCTGCCGTCCACCGTCACGGCCAGCGACACCGGCTTGAGCCGGGCGCCGTGGCAGGACGGGCAGGGCACCTCGCGCATGTACCCGGCGAACTTCTCCCGGCTCGAGTCCGACTCCGCCTCGGCGTGCCGCCGCTCGACCCACGGGATCACGCCCTCGAACGTCGTGTAGTACGAGCGCTCCCGGCCGTACCGGTTCTTGTACCGGACGTGCACCTGCAGGTCATAGCCGCGCAGCAGCGCCTGCCTGGCCTTGGCCGGCAGCTTCGCCCACGGCGTGTCCATCCGGAATCCGAGGGTCTCGCCGAGGGCCTGGATCAGCCGCTCGAAGTAGTCGCTGATGTGCCCGCCGCTCCACGGCGCGATCGCGCCCTCCGCGAGCGACTTCGACTCGTCCGGGACGATGAGCTCCGGGTCGACCTCGAGCTTGGTCCCGAGCCCGGTGCAATCGGGGCAGGCGCCCCACGGCGAGTTGAACGAGAACGAGCGCGGCTCGAGCTCGTCGAACGACAGGTCGTCGTACAGGCACGCCAGGTGCTCGGAGTACATCCGCTCCCGGTGCTGGTCGTTCTCTGGCAGGTCGACGAAGTCGAGCACGACCACCCCGCCGGACAGGCCGAGCGCGGTCTCGACCGAGTCGGTCAGCCTGCGCCGTGCGGAATCCTTGACCGAGAGCCGGTCGACGATCACTTCGATGTCGTGCTTCTCGTACTTCTTCAGCGCCGGCAGCTGACCGGACAGCGCCTCGTCCAGGCGGACGACCGTGCCGTCGACCCGGGCCCGGGAGTACCCCTTGACCTGCAGCTCCCTGAGCAGCTCGCCGTACTCGCCCTTGCGGCCGCGCACCACCGGAGCGAGCACCTGGAACCTGGTACCGTCCTCGAGCTCGAGCACCCGGTCCACGATCTGCTGCGGCGTCTGCCGGGCAATCGGGCGGCCGCAGATCGGGCAGTGCGGCTTGCCGATCCTGGCGTACAGCAGTCGCAGGTAGTCGTACACCTCGGTGATCGTGCCGACGGTCGACCGCGGGTTCCGGCTGGCGGACTTCTGGTCGATCGAGACCGCGGGCGACAGCCCGTCGATGAAGTCCACGTCGGGCTTGTCCATCTGGCCGAGGAACTGCCGCGCGTAGGCGGACAGCGATTCCACGTACCGCCGCTGGCCCTCGGCGAAGATGGTGTCAAAGGCCAGGCTGGACTTACCCGAGCCGGACAGCCCGGTGAAGACGATCATGGCGTCCCGCGGCAGGTCGAGCGAGACATCCTTCAGGTTGTGCTCGCGGGCGCCGCGAACGACAAGCCGGTCAGCCACTGCGCCTCTGCTCTCTTAGGGGCTCGGAAGTTGATATACGGATCGCCTGGCGATGGTAGCCGGGGGGTCTGACATTTTGAGGACTCCACGTCCCGGGGAACACAAGCGCCGCACTATCTATGAGCGCCGGATCAGCCGCTGTTATGCCCGCCCCCGCCTACCTCCCACGATAGCGAAACCCGCCAAGTTCCGTCCCCTGCTCGCCCGGCCCGGCCGGAACCACATGAATGTGGCGCTCTACCCA
>DAIOWL010001035.1:0-2790 GCA_036758545.1 Streptosporangiaceae bacterium
GGACCTGCGGCCGGGCGGCGAAGTGCTCCACCAGGCGGGCCAGCTTAGACAGCCCGACGATGCGCTCGCCGGGCAGGTAGCCGACGTGCGCTACGCCGGAGAACGGCAGCAGATGGTGCTCGCAGACGGTGCGGAACGGGATCGACCGCGCGAGCACCAGCTCGTCGTAGCCCTCGTCGTTGGCGAACGTGGTCAGCCGCAGCGGCGCCGAACTGAACAGCTCGGCGTAGGCGCGGGCCATCCGGGCCGGGGTCTCCTGCAGGTCTTCGTGATCCACGTCGATCCCCAGCGCGGCCAGGAAACTGGCCGCCGCCCGTTCGGCCGCGTCGATGTCCACCCCCGTGCTGTCCCGCGCGATGTGCAGGGACGGTCCCGCCGTCATGCCCGGTCACCGCCGATCGCGACGCAGCACTGACCGGGCCGGGGGTCGAGAGCCGGGTGCCAGCCGTCCGCGCCGAGGCCCTCGACCAGCCCTTCCACCAGCGCCAGGTTCATCCCGCAGACCAGCTCGCGGTGCTGCTCCGCGAGCTGGTGGAACGGGCAGTTCCGCAGCCGGATGACGCCATCGCCGCTGCGGCAGGGCTCGTATCCCTGCTGGGTCAGCACCCCCTTCACGTCCCGCCCGGCCGCGTCCCCCTCGCCCGCGGCCGGGCGGAACGCGCTGCCCAGCTCGGTGCCGAGCCGGCGGGCCGCCTCGGCCAGCGCGGTCCGGCTGCGGTCGCTGGGATCGGCCTCGACCGCCTGCACGAGCAGCCGCGCGGCCAGTTCGTACTCCCGCGGCGGCACGGTGACCGCGAACTCGCGCTCCGACCGGGAGTACATCTTGGCGGGCCGGCCCGCCCCCGGCCCGCTCCGCCCGGGCGGTCTCTGGTAAGACGCGGTCAGCAGCCCGGACTCGACCAGCTTGTCGAGGTGGTACACGGCCAGCGCCCGGCCGATCCCGGCCGCCGAAGCCGCCTCGTCCCGGCTGACCGGCCCGGGCTGGCTGGTCACGACCTCGTACAGGCGGCGGCGCAGCGGATCGTCCAGGCTGCTCAGCGAGGCCAGATCCGGGCCGCCGGGTGATAGGCTCATGAGCGAGACTCTATCACTAAAAATTTTTAATTAAAGAAGCAAGGGAGTCCCTACATGACCGACCGTCCGCCGCTACCGCCGTTCGACCGGGAAAGCGCCCTGACCAAGGTGCAGGCCGCCGAGGACGCCTGGAACACCCGTGAGCCCGAGCGCGTCGCGGGCGCGTATACCGTGGACTCGGCCTGGCGCAACCGTGACGCCTTCTTCACCGGGCGGGCCGCGATCATCGAGTTCCTCACGGCCAAGTGGAACCGCGAGCTCGACTACGCCCTGCGCAAGAACCTGTGGGCGTCCGGCGATAACAGGATCGCGGTCCGGTTCCAGTACGAGTCCCATGACGCGCAGGGCCGGTGGTGGCGCAGCTACGGCAACGAGCTGTGGGAGTTCGACGAGCACGGCCTGATGCGCCGCCGGGAGGCGAGCATCAACGACGTCGCGATCACCGAATCCGAGCGGCGGATCTTCGGCCCGCGTCCGGCCGGAGAGCGCGGCGTCGAGTTCCCGCTCCAGTAGCCATCCCCGTCCGGCCCCGCCCCCGTCGCCAGCCGGGCCGGACGGGGCTAACGAGGAATTACTGGGCCGCCTTGGCGAACAGCTCCAGGATGGCGGCCCAGCCGCCGCCGCTCTGGATCATGCCGCGGATGGCGTCGCCGCTGGCCAGCCGGTCCAGATACCGGTGCTCCAGCTCGACCACGGTCTGCTCGGGGCCGTCGGCGGTGAACCGCACCTCGATCTCGCTGGCGTGCGCAAGATCGGGGTCGTACTGGTACAGGCCGTTGGTCTGCCAGGTGACCACCAGGCGCTGCGGCGGCTCCCAGACCAGCACGCGGCCCCAGTCGCGTTCGGTCCCGTCGGTGCCGCGCTCGTACCAGCGGCCGCCTTCCTGCGGCTCCAGGATGGCCTCGGCCATTTCCGCCTGGCCGAAGTGGTACTCACGCGGCCACCAGCTGTCGAACGAGCTGGTGAACACGCGGAAGGCCTGCTCGACCGGCACGTTGACCGTGATCTTGCCGCTGATATCGGGAACCGTGCTCATGGCTGCTCCTGTCCTGGATCGTCAGCCGCCTTCTGGAAGGCGGTGAGTGCCTCGTCCCAGACGCGGTCCAGGTAGGCCCGCAGGGCGGACACGCCGTCCGGGTTGAGCTGGTACACCCGGCGCGTGCCCTCGGCCCGGCTGACCACGAGCCCGCCGTCCTTGAGCACGCGCAGGTGCTGGGATACCGCCGGGCGGCTGACCGGCAGCTGCCGCGCCAGCTCACCGACCGAGCTCGGCCTCCGGGCGAGCAGCTCGAAGATCGCCCGCCGCGTCGGATCGCCGAGCAGGCCGAGCCCGCCTTCCCCGTAAGTATCCACTAACGGTTAGTCTAGACTTACCAAACTTCCCGGTGCAAGCCGTTGGCCTGGCCCGGTTGACCAGGCATGATGGCCAGATGGCAGCGGAGCCGGGGTCGGCTGCGCACTGGGATGAGGCTTACGCCCGTCGGCCACCGCGAGCCGCCCGGCCCGTTCGGCCCCTGTATTTCTTGACGGTTATATAACTAGATAGCTATGCTCGCCGTATGTTCGAGGTTCTGGCCGAGCCGCACCGGCGCCGCATCCTGGACCTGCTGCGCGAGCAGGACCAGGCCGTCGGCGACCTGGTGTGCGCGCTGGGCCTCAGCCAGCCCGGCGTGTCCAAGCACCTGCGGGTGCTGCGCGAGGCGGGCCTGGTCGAGG
>DAIOWL010001036.1:0-2787 GCA_036758545.1 Streptosporangiaceae bacterium
AGGCGCTGCACACCGACGACGGGATCATCATCCGGGTGCCCGACTCCGACGAGCCCCCGCCCACCGGGATCGCGCTGCTCGATCCGGACGACGTGGGCGACCTTATTACCGCCGAGGTCGGCGCCAGCGCGCTGTTCGCGTCCAGGTTCCGCGAGTGCGCCAGCCGGGCGCTGCTGCTGCCGCGGCGCAACCCGGGCCAGCGCACGCCGCTGTGGCAGCAGCGGCAGCGGTCCGCGCAGCTGCTCGAGGTGGCCAGCCAGTACCCGGCGTTCCCGATCGTGCTGGAGACCGTCCGGGAGGTGCTCCGGGACGTCTTCGACGTGCCCGCGCTGACCGCGCTGCTGCGCGACATCACGTCCCGCAAGGTGCGCGTGGTGGAGGTGGAGACGCAGACACCCAGCCCGTTCGGTAAGTCCCTGCTGTTCAGGTACGTGGGCGCGTTCATGTACGAGGGTGACGCGCCGCTGGCCGAGCGCCGGGCGCAGGCCCTGTCGCTCGACCCGGCCCTGCTGGCCGAGCTGCTCGGCCAGGACGGGCTGCGTGAGCTGCTCGACCCGGCCGTGATCGCGGAGACCGAGCGCGACCTGCAGCACCTGTCGGCGTCCCGGCGCTGCCGCGACCTGGAGGGCGTCGCCGACCTGCTGCGCACGGCCGGGCCGCTGACCGCGGACGAGGTGGCGGAGCGGTGTGCCGAACCTGGGGCCGCGCACGACTGGCTCGGGGAACTGTCGGCGGCGCGCCGTATCATCGCTGTGCGGATCGCGGGCCAGCCAATGTGGGCCGCGATCGAGGACGCGGGGCGGCTGCGCGACGCGCTCGGGGTACCGCTGCCGGTCGGCGTGCCCGAGGCGTTCACCGAACCGGTCGCGGACCCGCTCGGCGACCTGATGGCCAGGTACGCGCGGACGCACGGCCCGTTCACCGCCGACGCGGTGGCCGGGCGGTACGGGCTCGGCGCGGCGGTGGTGACGCTGGCGCTGCGGCGGCTGGTGGCGGCCGGCCGCGTGGTCGAGGGCGAGTTCCTGCGGACTGATCAGGCCGGGGCGGGAAACACCGAGTGGTGCGACGCCGAGGTGCTGCGGCTGCTGCGGCGGCGGTGCCTGGCCCGGCTGCGCAAGGAGGCCGAGCCGGTGCCGACCGAGGTGCTGGCCAGGTTCCTGCCCGCCTGGCACGGGATCAGCGGGTCAAGGGCCCCCGGCGCCTCCGGCCCCAGCCGGAGACGCGCCGACGCGGGCGCTGTCCTGGAGGTAATCGAGCGGCTGGGCGGAGCGCCGGTGCCGGCCTCCGCGCTGGAGACGCTGGTGCTGCCCGGGCGGGTCGCGGGCTACTCCCCCGCCCTGCTGGACGAGCTGACCTCGGCCGGCGAGATCGTCTGGGCCGGGGCCGGCGCGCTGCCCGGCGGCGACGGCTGGCTGGTGCTCGCGCCGGCCGACGGCGCGTCGCTGCTGCTGCCCGAGCCGGCCGAGGTGAGCATGACCCCGCTGCATTCGGCGGTGCTCGAGGCGCTCGGCGGGGGCGGGGCGCTGTTCTTCCGCATGCTCAGCGACCGGGCCGGCGGTCTGCTGGACGGCCCGGTGCCCGCCGACGCGGAGGTCGCCGACGCGATCTGGGACCTGGTCTGGGCTGGCCTGCTCACCAACGACACGCTCGGCCCGCTCCGGGTGCTGCTCGGCGGCGGGGCACCGCGGCGGGCCGCCGCGCCCGCACGCGCTGTGCCGCGGCCGCGTCCGGGCCGGGGCGGCCGCTACGGCTTCGGCCGGCCATCCATGCCGACGCGCACCGGGCCGCCCACGGTCAGCGGCCGCTGGTCGCTGCTGCCGCCGCGCGACGATACCGACCCGACGCTGCGGGCACACGCGCTCGCGCTGACGCTGCTCGAGCGGCACGGCGTGCTGACCAGGGGCGCCGTGGCCGCCGAACGGATCGCAGGCGGCTTCGCCGCGGTCTACCCGGTGCTGCGGGCGATGGAGGAAGCCGGGCAGGCCCGGCGCGGCTACTTCGTCGAGGGTCTGGGCGGGGCGCAGTTCGCGCTGCCCGGCGCGGTAGACCGGATGCGCGCGCTCGCCGAGCCGAAGAACAACAAATCTCCCGAACGGGCCTTGGTGCTTGCCGCCGCGGACCCGGCTCAGCCCTACGGGGCGGCGCTGCCCTGGCCTGAGCGCCCGGGTGAAACGCCATCGTCGCACCGGCCGGGACGCAAGGCGGGCGCGCTGACCGTGCTGGTCGACGGGTCGCTGGTGCTGTACGTCGAGCGCGGCGGCCGGACCCTGCTGTCCTGGACCGACGATCCGGAGCGGCTGGCGCCCAGCGCGGTCGCGCTGGCCGCGGCGGTCAGGGACGGCGCGCTCGGGCGGCTGACGGTGGAACGCGCCGACGGGGAGCGGGCCGGCGGCGACTCGCCGCTGACGCAGGCCCTGGAGGCAGCCGGGTTCCGGCCCACTCCGCGCGGACTCCGGCTCCGCGCCGGGTAGGCTACGCCCGGCCGGTGATGCCTGAGCGCCGTACGACGGCGCGACCGGACAGGTAGGGTTGCCCAGGTACGACAGCGTTCCCTGTGGGGGGATGATGACAGAGCACTCATCAGGCCAGGGTCGGGACAACGACTGGGACCGCGACCACGGTTCCAGCGAGCAGTACCCCGGTGAGCAGTATCCCGGTGAGCAGTACTACGGTTCGGGCTCGTCCGGATCGTCCCGGTCAGGCTCGGGCGGTTCGGGCTACGGGAACTCCGGTCAGGGCGGTTCCGGCTACGGGGCCGGCGGCGCGGGCAGCGGCCCGGGCGCCGGG
>DAIOWL010001037.1:0-2779 GCA_036758545.1 Streptosporangiaceae bacterium
CCGGTGGCCTACTGCGCCGATACCGCGGTCACCGGCGCCGAGTTCTACGTGATGGAGTTCATCGAGGGCCTGGTGCTCGCGGACAGCGAGGCCGGGCTGGCCCTGGCCCCGCACGCCCGGCCCAGCGCGGCCGGGCACCTCGTCGACGTGCTCGTCGCGCTGCATGCCCTCGACCCCGCGGCGGTCGGCCTGGGCGACATGGTGCGCAAGACCGGCTACGTCGAGCGGCAACTGCGCCGCTGGCACGCGCAGGTGCACGCGACGGACCCACCGGAGACCCCGCTGCTCGACGAGGTTCACGACTTGCTCGCCCGCCGGATACCCGCGCAGGCGAACGGCATCGTGCACGGCGACTACCGCGCGGGAAACGTGGCCTTCGGTCCGGACGGTGCCATCAGGGCGGTCTTCGACTGGGAGCTCGCCACCTCCGGTGACCCGATGGCTGACCTCGGGTGGCTGGCCTCGACCTGGCAGGATCCGGGCGAGCCGCTGCCGCCGACGACGCCGGGGCCGAGCACCGTGGTCGGCTTCCCCGCCCGGGCGCAGCTGGTGCGGCGTTACGCCCGGCTATCAGGCCGGGACGTGTCGAACCTGCCGTACTGGGTTGCGTTCTCGCGGTGGCGGTCGGCGTGCATCGGCGTCGGCGTACGGGCCCGCTACCTGGCCGGGCACATGGCTGACGACGGCTTCACCGCCAGGCTGCTGACATCGGCCGAGTCCCGCGAACCCGGCGCGGCCGGAGGGCGCGTCGTGCTGGCGGAAGCCGCCCGTGACGCGCTGCGCGCGGGCAGCCTCTGACGTGATGATCTCCAACCGACAAGGAGTCAAGGCATGGCTTGGGATTTCTCAACCGACCCCCAGTTCCAGGACAAGCTCGACTGGGTCGAACGATTCTGCCAGGAGAAGGTCGAGCCGCTCGACTACGTCTTCCCCCACGCGGTGCGCTGGCCAGACCCGGTGGTGAAGGCGTACGTCCGTGAGCTCCAGCTTCAGGTCAAGGATCAGGGCCTGTGGGCGATCTTTCTCGACCGGGAGCTGGGCGGCCCGGGCTTCGGGCAGCTCAGGCTGGCTCTGCTCAACGAGGTGATCGGCCGTTACTCCGGGGCACCCTCGATGTTCGGTGCGTCGGCGCCCGATACCGGGAACATGGAGATCCTCGCGGCCTACGGCACCGAGGAACAGAAGAAGCGGTGGCTCGAGCCGCTGCTCAACCAGGACATGTTCTCGGCGTACTCGATGACCGAGCCGCAAGGCGGCAGCGACCCGAACCTGTTCAGGACCCATGCCGAACGAGACGGCGATGAGTGGATAATCAATGGCGAGAAGTGGTTCACCTCGGCGGGACGGGTCGCCGACCTGCTGTTCGTGATGTGCACCAACGGCATGTTCGTGGTGCCCCGCGCCACCCCCGGCGTCGAGATCATGCCGGAGCCGAGGAACCACAATCACATCGTCTACCGTGACGTCCGGGTGCCCGCGGACCACCTGCTCGGCCCGGAAAACGGCGCCAAGGTACTGGCCCAGCGCCGTCTCGGTGGCGGCCGCATCCACCACGCCATGCGCACGATCGCCCAGTGCAAGCTCGCCTTCGACATGATGTGCGAGCGGGCGCTGTCCCGCGAGTCGCACGGCAGTCTCATCGCCGAGCACCAGATGGTGCAGGAGAAGATCGCCGAGTCCTACGCCGCGATCAAGATGCTCCGGCTATTCGTGCTCGAGACCGCCTGGAAGATCGACCAGACCTCGACGCTCGAGGCCCGGACCGACATCGCCGCGGTGAAGTTCACGATGGCCAGGGTGCTGCGCGAGGTGTCCTTCAACGCGCTGCACATCCTGGGCTCGCTCGGCACCACCGACCTCACGCCCATCCAGGCCATGTACGCGTCGGCACCCACCATGGGCATCGCCGACGGCGTCGACGAGGTGCACAAGGCCACCGTGGCCCGCCGGGTGCTCCGCGGCTACCGCCCGCACGAGGGGTACTGGCCCACCGAGTACGTCCCGGCCAAGCGAGAACAGGCGTGGCAGCGGATGCGTCCTGTCCTTGACGCCCGGCCGGACCTCGCCCGCGCGGCCGAGAAGTACGCCAGCCGCCAGTGAGCCACGTCTCCTGCTGGCCCGCTCAGGAACCGGGTGTGAAGTCGATCCGGTCGGCCGACTCGCCCCGGCCAACGAGGACCGTGGCCACCATCTGGGGCGAGAACAGGCCGTGGTCGACGACCCCGGGCGTCGATGACAACCGGACGGCCAGCGCTGCCGGGTCGTCGACTGGCCCGTGGTAGTCGGCGATCACGCCGCCGTCCGGGCTGATCGGGACGTCGCGCAGCGAGACTGGGCTGACCCGGCGCATGGTGGCGCGCAGCCCGAAGGACAGTAGCTCGAGCGGTACCGGAGCGTGCAGGGCCGGGACCGGCTTGGAGGAGTCGGCGATAACGACGAACTGGTCCGCGGCCCCGGCCACGATCTTCTCCCGGGTGTGGGCGCCGCCGCCTCCCTTGACCAGCCAGCCGTCCGGGGCGATCTGGTCAGCGCCGTCGATGGTGATGTCGAACCGGTCGATGCTCGTGACGTCCTCGATCCTCAGGCCCAGTTCACGCGCCGCGTGCTCGGTACGCGGCGACGTGGCGGCGCACAGGATGTCGAGGGATCGCTTGGCCAGGGCCGGGAGCAGATAGGCCACGGTCGAGCCGGTGCCAAGCCCGACGGTCATGCCGCTCTCGACCAGTTCCGCGGCCGCTTCCGCAGCGACCTGCTTCTCTCGCTCAATGCTCATGACCGT
>DAIOWL010001038.1:0-2390 GCA_036758545.1 Streptosporangiaceae bacterium
CCTGCTCGCCCGCGCTCATCCGTCCGGCCAGTGGATCGAATGGCTCAGCCCGCGACCATCCGATTCGCCGGACCGCCCGGCACGATGACGGCGATGGCCTGCGTCCATAATGCCGGATCAGCGTCCCAGGCAAGGAACGTGCCGGTCCCGGTCATCCGGCCTGCCGATGGGCCTTGCCAGAATGTCTGCATGGCCCCACTCGCGTGCCCCTGCGGCCTCGCGGACGACTATGAGTGGTGCTGCGGGCGGCTCCACGCGGGCGCGCCGGCGCCGACCGCCGAGTCGCTGATGCGCTCCCGCTACAGCGCATTCGCCGTCGGGGACGCCGAGTACCTCCTGCGCACCTGGCACCCGTCAGGCCGCCCCCGTACCCTCAACCTCGACCCGGCACTGCGGTGGACCCGTCTCGCCATCCTGGAAACGCGTGACGGCGGGCTCTTCGACGCCACCGGCACGGTGCAGTTCCGTGCCATGTACGTCCAGCAGGGCAAGCGTGGCGTCCTCGCCGAGACGAGCAGGTTCGTCCGGCATGACAGGCACTGGACCTACCTCGGCCCCACTGACTGACGGCCGCCTTCCCTCCGCGCGATCACCCCGAAGGGTGCCATACCAGGCCATCCAGGAAAACGGCTGGGTTAGGCGGACTCTGGGTGCGCAAGCCAGCGGGCGATGACAAGGAGTACTTGTCTATGCCCTGGTCAGATAATGCCTTCCTGCAGGGCCAGGCGGGTCAGGTCGGCGCGGCGGCGGCAGCCGCTCTTGTCGCGGATCCGGTCCAGGTGGGAGCGGACGGTGCTGATGCTGATGAACAGCTTGCCGGCGATCTGGGCGTCGGTCTGGCCCTGCGCGACCAGGGCGATGAGCTCGCGTTCCCGGACGCTAAGCCTTCCAGATTCTGGCGCTGCGGCCGGATTCTGCGTGTGATCGCCGGTCATCATGATCGTGTACTCGATGGCGGCGACGGGTGTCATAGCGGCGCCGCGCTCGCGGGCGGCTCGGATCTGCCCGGCATCGAGCGCCTGGGCGGCTTGCCGCAATGGCTGCTCGCGGTCACGCTCTTCGGCGGGCGTGCTGGTGAGACCGATGGCCTGCAACTGGGTGTCCCGTGCGGCCCACAGCGTAACCGCCGCGTCATACCGCCCGTTCGCGGCGCACCAGTAGCCGGCCTCCTCTATGACGTCGATCAGGCGGATCGGGTAATTGGCATATGCGGCGATCTCGACTGCCTCGCGCAGATGCGGTCTGGCGTCTGCAGACCGCCCGGCCTCGCGAGCCACCACCGCCAGCCAGTAGTGCGCGTCTGCCTGATCATGCAGGTCTCCGGCGGCCCTAGCGTGCGCGAGTGCCTCGGCCAGCAATTCCGCTGTGCCCTCAAGGTGCCCGCTTTCCATGAGCATCCAGGGCAGGAGGATCTCAATCTGGCGGGTGCGCCACCCTGGCATGGAGGCACGGTCCACCCGCTGCGCTTGCCTGGCCCGCTCTAGTGCCTGCCCCGTGTCGCCCGTATAGGAGGAGATCAGGCTCAGTTCGGACAGGGCAAGAGCCTCACCGAGGCCATAGCCCATCCGGCGGGCCAGCGCCAAGGCGGCGTTGGCATCCGACGCGGCTTCCTCCAAGCCAGCCGTGTTGCGCAGCACCGAGCTCCTGCCTACCAGGGCCAGCACCAGATCAGCAGACGGCGGGCCATCCGTCAGCGCGTCCACCACCGTGGTGAGGTAGCCGACGGCGCTGATATCCGAGGTCCGGCCGAGAAACTTGCCGAGGTATACGTGGGCGGAATACCAGCCGCCGTCGTCCGGACCGGTCTGCTCCAGGGCGCGCTGCAGAAGGCCGATGCCCTGGATCCACCGGCCCCGCACCATCCACCATTGCGCCAGCGCGGTAGCAAGCCGGAGCGCGGCCGACCGGTCGTGGTCTAGCGCCCAGGCCAGCCCCTGGTGGACCACGGCGTCCTCAGCGTCCAGCCACAGCGCCGCAGGTTGTTCTCCGCTGCGGACGGCCATCTGAGCCGCGGCTTGCTCGGCCACGTCCAGGGCGTAGACAGCCAGAGTGGCAGCCGCTTCGTGTTCCTCGCCCGCCTCGCGCAGACGGTTAAGGCCGTAGCCGCGCAGCGTCTTGAGCATCAGGTACCGGGACCGGCCGTCAGGCCCGGTTGCGGGCGGCACCAGCAGCGAGCAGCCGACCAGCCGCAACACCGTCTGGCCGGCCTCGGGCCCGGCTGTCGCTTCGGCGGCGTCCAGGGTGAACGGGCCAGGGAATACCGCTAGCCGCCGGAAAACCTGTTGCTCGGGCCTGCTGAGCAGCTGGTAGCTCCACTCGACCGTGGCTTCCAGCGACCGCTGCCTAGCCGCTGCGGCCCGGTTGGCGCTGACCAGCAGCAGCAGCGCGCC
>DAIOWL010001038.1:2400-2779 GCA_036758545.1 Streptosporangiaceae bacterium
CAGCCGGGATTGGTCGTCCAGCCGGTCCAGCAGCTGGGCGAGCCCGAGGGCCTCAACCCGGGCGGCGGCCAGCTCGATCGCCAGCGGCAACCCGTCCAGCTGCTGGACCAGCCTGGCCAGCATGAGGCTCTCGTCGCCGTCGACGCTGAAATCCGGGTCGAGCTGGCGGGCACGCTCGAAGTGCCTTCGGCTGGCGACGGACAGGACTCTCGACAAGCCCTATCCTTCCAGGCCAAAGGCACTTTTTCATTTCAGGCCGTTAGCCCGGCTAATTTCAGACAAAAGCCCGAGGCTAGAGGTCTTCGTCTGGGGCGCATGATTCGCTGATGGTCTGGAGCCAGGTTGGTTTCAGGTGCGAGACGTACTCCTTGGCCTCGGT
>DAIOWL010001039.1:0-2777 GCA_036758545.1 Streptosporangiaceae bacterium
ACCTGATCTGCACGGTGGTGACGATCGACACCATCGGCGCCGTCGCGAGCAACGGCGCCCAGGGATTCACCTGGCTGATCTTTCTCGGCGTCCTGTTCTTCCTGCCGTACGCGCTGTCCGTCGCCGAGCTCGGCTCCGCGTTCCCGCAGGAGGGGGGCCCTTACGTCTGGAGCCGGCTGGCGTTCGGGCGTCCGCTGGCCGCCATCAACTCGGTGATCTACTGGATTTCCAACCCCATCTGGATCGGCGGGTCGCTCACGATCGTGTCGTTCGCCGCGATCGAGGAGTTCTTCGGCTCGGTCGGGGGCGTCTGGAAATACGTGTACGCGGTGGCCTTCATCTGGTTCACCATCGTGACCGCGATCGTGTCGCTGCGGTACGGCAAGTGGGTGCCGACGCTCGGGGCGTGGGCGCGCGGGGCGGTGCTGACGTTCTTCGTCGTGTCCGTCGCCATCTTCGCGGCCAGGCACGGGGTGCACGGCTTCGGCGGCCACGCCTTCCTGCCCACCTATGCGGTGTTCATCGCCGTGG
Source organism: Streptosporangiaceae bacterium (assembly GCA_036758545.1). Classification (GTDB taxonomy): domain Bacteria; phylum Actinomycetota; class Actinomycetes; order Streptosporangiales; family Streptosporangiaceae; genus Palsa-504. Next base: position 532 of record DAIOWL010001039.1, read on the forward strand.
TGCCGGTGCTGTTCTTCAACTACGCCGGCCTGGAGGTGCCCACGGCGGCGGGCGAGGAGATGACCAATCCCCAGCGTGACGTGCCGTTCTCGGTGCTCTGGTCGGGCGCCGCGACGGTGCTGGCCTACGGGATCCCGATCCTGGCCATCCTCATCGTGCTGCCGGCCAGCCAGGTGTCCGGGCTGACCGGGTTCCTGGACGCGGTCAAGGCCACGTTCACCGTCTACGGCGGCCATGTCGCCTCCGACGGATCCGCCACGCTCACCGGAGCCGGCCTGGTCCTGGGCCGGATCGCGGCCATCGTGTTCATCTTCGCCCTGGCCAGCGCCGGCACCACCTGGATCATGGGCTCGGACAGGACCGAGGCGGTGGCCGCCGACGACGGCGGAGGTCCCCGCGTTCTGGGCCGGTTCTCGGCCAGGTTCGGCACTCCGGTCGCGATGAACCTGTTGTCCGGGCTGGTGGCGACCGCGCTGATGATCGCCGCCTTCCAGATCACCGGAGCCGATTCGAGCCGGTACTTCGCCGCCGTGCTCGGGCTGACTATCTCGACCACGACGATCTCGTACCTGTTCATCTTCCCGGCGCTGGTCAAGCTCAGGTACTCGCGTCCGGAGGTGGAGCGCCCCTACCGGGTTCCCGGCGGCATGGCGGGCGCCTGGATCTGCTCGGTCGTGCCGACGTTCTGGGCGCTGCTGGCCACGGTCGCGCTGATCTGGCCGGGCTTCGGCGTCAACTGGTTCGGCGGCGGCGGGAACCCGGACGACAACCTGGCCGCGCTCAGCTTTTCCCACCAGCGGCTGCAGTACGAGCTCACGCAGATCGTGCCGCTGGCCGTCATCGTCGGTGTCGGCGTAGTCTTCTACCTCCTGGGCGGCAAGACGCGCCGGGAGACGGCCGCCGAGCCGGTCGCGCCGGCCTATGTCCCGGCTGATCACCACGAGCCGGCACCCTGATTAGGAGGCAGCGTGAGAGCAGCGGACGGCCCCCGCGCCGCCCCGTTCGGCTTCACCCGAATTGTCTTCCTCAGCCATGTGATCACGGCCGGCGGCCCCACCTTCCCCGGTGACCCGCCGGTGGGCGCGCTCGGGATCGACACGATGGGAATCGACCCAGGTGCCGACACGTCGTTCGGCGCCAACCGGCTGCTGCTCCGCGAGCATCGCATCCACCTGGAGAACCTGGCCGGCCTGGGCGAGATGCCGCCGTCCGGAGGCTGGATCATCGTGGGCGGCATCCGGATACGGGGCGGTTCGGGCTCACCGGCCACCGTGTTCGGGCTGATCCCGTAGCGGGGCAGCAGCCTGGCCGGGCCGCAGGCCTCGGAGAGAACCACGGCAATGCCACATCGTGGTGGTCCTGACCACGGCAATGCCACATCGCCGTGGTTGGGTGGCTCGATCCGCTGGTGCTGCTGTTGCAGGGGTGGGTTCCGGGTTTGCTGGGCTTCAGCACGCGAGGCCGCGTGGGGTGAAGGGGCCCCGGCCCCCGATGGATGGGGGTAAGGGGCCCCTCACCCCAATCGGGGACGGGGTGGGAGGCGGGGCCGTGCGGTGCAATCGTCACTGAATGTATTGGTGCGATGACATAGAGGGAAAAGATGCAGGTAAATGGCTATTCACAATGTGCATGCGAAAGATTACTCTAAGTACTAGTTGCCCCGTTTGTTCGTAATGCGGGGCGGTCCCAGCGAGAGGGGTCCGGGAATGCCTGGGACGCGGCATGAACCGGCTGCGGCCGCCCCCGCACGGGTCACGACCGTGCGCGGCTGGCGTGACCTGCGCGCGCTAGAACCCGCCCTGGACGTGCTGCAGCGGGCCGCCGGGATCCCGGTGACGGCCCGGCTCGCCTGGTGGCGCGCGGCGCTCACGGCGGACCGCGACATCGTTCCCCTGCTGCTGGCGATGCGCGGGCTGGGCGGCACGTTTATGGCTGCCGCGCTGGTCGCGCTGCGCGACCAGGACGGGGAGTGCCGGATAACCTCGGTCCGGCCGCACACCGACGACGTGTGGGACGTCGCCGCGGTGTCGGCGGGCGCCCGCCACACGGTGCTCGCCGAGCTGGTCCGCTACGCCGCCCGGCTGAGCTGCCCGTGGCGGCTGACCCTGACCGGGCTGCGCGACGGCGAGGAGGCGACCTGGCTCGCCGGACAGCTACCCGACGGCCGCGTACTGCCCGCGCCGCCCGTGCCCGCCATCGGGTTCGGCCAGGACGAGGTCCCGCTCGGGCCCGGGATCCGCAGCGGC
>DAIOWL010001040.1:0-2763 GCA_036758545.1 Streptosporangiaceae bacterium
GCCGCCTACCGGCACTTCGCTGACCGTGACGAGCTCCTCGCCGCGGTCTGCGCGGCGGCAATGGGCGAGCTCGCCGACCGCATGGCAGCCGGCGTCGCCCGCGTGCCCGGCCCTTACGGCGATGCCGACGCGGCCGCTCTCCGGCTGGGCGCAATCGGGACCGCGTACCTGGAGTTCGCGCACGAGGAACCCGGACTGTTCGCCACCGCCTTCGCCGTGCCGCAGCAGCACGCATACGGCGCTCCAGACGACGGGACCGGACCGGACCGTTCGCCCCTGGGGCAGCTTCGCACCGCGCTCGACGAACTCGTCGAGGCCGGCGTACTCCAGCCGCAGCGCCGCGACGGCATCGAGTACCCCATCTGGTCCACGGTGCACGGGCTGGCCGTGCTAACCGGCCAGGGACCCTTGCGCGATGTCCCGGATGCCACCCGGGACCGCCTCGCCGAGCTCACCTTCACCTTCATCGGCGAGGGCCTGGCCTGACGGCCGGGCCATGGTTCAGTAGCGAAGCTCCGCGACCAGCCCGTAGTGGTCAGATATCTGGTCCTGGTCAGGCGGGCGGGCGCCGAGCAGCGAGCAGCGAATCGGGTGTCCGACGCCATGGCGCCGCGGCCAGGCGGAAAAGATGTAGTCGAAGCGCCGGTCGGGGTACAGGCCGATGGCGGCCAGGGGATTGCTGTTGGACCAGGTGTAGCCGGGTGAGCCGTCTCCGGCCAGCTCCCAGCTGTCGTAGAACACCAGGCCTGGACTCGCCGGGGCCGAACGGCCGGTGAGCATCCTGATCTCATCGGAATCGGGCCCGGCGTTGAAGTCACCGCAGACGATGACGAGATCGCGTTTCGGAGCGACGTCGCTGACAAAGGACGCCAGTTGTTTCACCTGGGCCTGACGGATGCCGCTGCCATCGAGCGGATAGTCGAGCACCACGGCGAACAACTGGATCCTCCCGCGCTCGCCATCCACGACGACATGAACGACCTCCCCGAAGCCCGCGTCGTCGTCCGATCGCAACGGGCGACGCTGCGGCTCGCTCATCGGCCACCGGCAGACCAGGCCGACCCCCGACACCCAGTCCTCCTGCTCCCAGTCGCCCACGAAATGGCAGTACGGCAGTCCCAGCCTGCGGGCGATCCGCTCGGGCTGGCTCGACTCGCCGTAACGCCAGGCTTCAACCAGACAGACCAGGTCGGGCTCGACCTCGGCGAGCGTGTCTTCCAGGGCAGCCTGCCGGGTCTCCCACCCAGGCCCGTAGCGTCCCCAGACATTCCACGTGACCACCCGGACCGCCGATTCCGCGACTGGGCCATACGGGGCAAAGGGATCGAAGGTCACGCGGCAAGTATCGCAGCCAATACCGCGGCTTCACCGACGCTGTCACAGCGGGCACCCGCGCTTGTGCTGGGTTGTTCCGCCGTCGCATAGTTTGACTAGGAAGCTACGGCACCGTCGACTACCTCGGAGCGGACCCATGACCGGTAACGGGGACGAGAGGAATCGGGTCCTCGGCTTCCCCGTCGGGCCTAGCCGCCATCCTGGCCGGCGCGAAGAGCAGCACGTGATGGGCTTCCCGGCCAGCTGGTTCGATGATGTCAACGTCGACGCGCTGGTCTGGCTGATTCATCCCGTCCGCCAATACCGGCGATGGGCGCGAGGCCGGCGCCCCGATCCTCACGCCGCCGGCGACAGCGAGCGCTAGGTGCGTACCATCCAGCAGTGAACGAGACGTGGGACCGTTCGGCGCCGGGTATCTTGTGCCTGCCCTCGGGCAGGCTGGTACGGGGTCGCGCGCTCAGCCGTCCGCTGCCGGACGGTCCCGTACCGGCCTTCGGCGTCTACCTGCTCGGACGGCGGCCGCCCGCCGTGCCCGGGGAGTCGCGCTGGCTCAAGTGGCCGGACTTCCGGCTCCCCGCCGATGAGGCCGGCGTGCTCCCCGCGCTGACTGAGGCCTGGCAGCGCGCCGTGGCCGAGCGGGTCGAGATCGCCTGCGCGGGTGGCCACGGACGCACCGGCACCGCCCTGGCCTGCCTAGCCATCCTCGACGGCGTCCCGGGCACCGAGGCCGTCGCGTTCGTGCGCGAGCACTACGACCCGCACGCAGTCGAGACGCCCGGTCAGCGCCGTTATGTGGTCCGGTGGTCAGCCCGGTGTTGACCGAGCCGTACCCGCCCGGTCAAACGAGGCTGCCAATGGGCCGCGGAGTATGAACATGGGGTGTATGGGCATAGACCGCTCTTCCGGCCAACCGGACGAGGAGCCCGATCGACCGCGAGAAGAACCACGGCCCGATGCGCCCGCCGACCATCGCGAGTCAGTTCAGGTCCAGCCCGAGACACGATTCCGGCAGGAGTACTACGACGTCCTCGCTTCTGGACGTGGCTATGAAATCGTCGGCTTCGCGGCATTGATGGCCGAACGACCCGCCTCTGAGCGGCACGAATGGCAGATCCCGCTGAGCCAGGGTGAGGTCGACCGCTGTGGTATGGGCGTGATTGACGAGAGGGCCAAGCGGTTCTCGGCAGCCGAACGCCGGATCGCGGAGCACCTTGCGGACCCTGGTCTGGCGGTAGTTTCGGTGTCCGAAGGCTTCGGAATCTACGGACGCACAGCCGATGCGCGGGTGAACGGTATATCTGTCGAGTTCAAGAGCCTGGATCCTGGTGCGGGCGACCGGACGGTCAAGGCGGCTCTCAACAGCGCCAAGGGGCAGGCCCGTCATGCTGTCATCGACGCCCGCGACTCCGGCCTGACCGAGGATCAAGC
>DAIOWL010001041.1:0-2762 GCA_036758545.1 Streptosporangiaceae bacterium
CGTCCTGCCGGTACAACGACGCGTGGCAGTGCCCGCTGGCCCCGCCGGGGAACACTATCGCCGCCCCGGTCAGCGCGGGCGAGCGGCTCTGAGCGGCGCGACAGCTAGCGGCAGAGATACCAGCTTCCTGCTGAACTGTTGCCCATTCCGGTTCAGGCCAGCGTGGCCCCGGTGTCATCGCGTGCGCGCTGCGTGTCCAGCTCGCGGTGCAGGGTCTGCGCGTCGTAGTAGGCGCGCGGCGTCACGCCAAAGCGGCCGCGGAACTCGCTGATGAAGTGCGAGACGCTGGCGTAGCCGACTTCCTTGGAGATCCGCGCCACCGTCAGGTGGCCGTCGACGAGCAGTTCGCGGGCGCGGTCCAGGCGCATCTCCTTCAGGAACTGGTACGGCGACCGGCCGGTGACGTCGCGGAACAGGTGCGCGAACGCCGACGGGCTCAGGCTGACCAGGTCCGCCAGGTCGGCCACGGTCAGTGACTCGTACAGGTGCGCCCGCATGTACTCGAGCACCGCCGACACCGGGTTGCTGGCGGATTCGGCCGCGGCGAGGGCGAGCAGCCGCGCGTACTGGTCGCGCTGCAGCACCCTGTAGACCAGTTCCTGCAGGTAGAGCGGGGCGAGAACCCTCCGGTCGGCGGTGGTCTTGACGGCCCGCAGGAACCGCAGCACCACCCCGAGCAGCTCCTGGTCCAGCGCGGAGACGCAGGCATCGGGCGGCCGGGCCTCGGCCTCGCGCGACCGGAATACGGTGGTGCGCCGCTCCAGCATGTCGCTGGACACCTGGCGGACCAGGTCCGGCTCGATCTGCAGGACGAGGGACAGGAACGGCCGGCCGATGGTGGCCTCGAGGATCTCGGCCTGGAAGTGCAGGTGACTAGACAGGACCAGGTAGCGGAACGGGTCGTACTTATAGGTCTCGCCGCCGACCGTCACGGCTTTGCGGCCCTGGGCCACGACGCACAGGGACAGCGACTGGATCTCCTCCCACGTCGGCCCGGCCGGCGCGGTAAACCGGTAGATCGTCAGCCCAGGCCACAGGCCGGTATTCGGGTCGGCCTGGGTAGCTATCGAAGCGAGTTCGGCCACCAGGTCGCCCCCGCCGACGGTGCTAGGGAGATACCCGGACGTCATCTGCTGTCCTCATGGCGCGTCTGCTATTCACCAGCATCGCCGGCCGGACATGACCGCGCCAGGGTGCCGGCCGTGCCGGTGACGCCGGCACAGCTCGCGGAAACGATAATGGTGCTGGTCGGCTCGTGCTCGGGAGGTGATGGACAGACCGTGACCGCATCCCAGGTGTTCACGTCCCGGCTGAGGGGCCGTCCGCTGCTGGACAGCGAGGGCCTGACCATCGGCCGGATCCGCGACGTGGTGCTCCTGCCCGCCGCCGGGGCCGAGCCGCCGCGCGCGCTCGGGCTGGTCGTGACGTTGCAGCGGCGCCGTATCTTCGTCAACCTCGGCGCGATCACGGAGATATCCGTCGACGGCGCGCACCTGCGCGGCGGGACCGTCGACCTGGACCGCTTCACCCGGCGGACCGGGGAGATCCTCGCCTCGGAGCTGTACGGCAAGCAGACCCAGGACGGGACGGTCGTCGACGTCGCCATCATCCCGCGCGAGCAGCGGCGGGTCGGCTGGGAGGTCAGCGCGCTCGCCGTGGTGCACGGCCGGGGCCTGCGGCACCGCCGCACCACGATCGTGCCATGGGATAAGTACCCGGAGCTGTTCCGGGCCGGCCCGATGGCCGACCAGCTGGTCGGCCTGCGCGAACTGCAGCCCGCCGACCTCGCCGCGGCCGTGGAGGGCATGTCGCCCAGCCGGCGCAACCAGCTCGCGGCCGCGCTCGATGACGAGGAGCTGGCCGACCTGCTGGAGGAGATGCCCGAACAGGACCAGATCCGGCTGCTGGACAGCCTGGAGCTGGAACGCAGCGCCGACGTGGTCGAGGAGATGGAGCCCGACGACGCCGCGGACCTGCTCGCCGAGATGCCGCCCGAGCAGCGCGAGCGGCTGCTTACCGCGATGGAGGCCGTCCCTGCCGCCGAGCTGCGGCGGCTGCTGCTCTACGACGCCACGACAGCCGGCGGCCTGATGACGCCGCAGCCCCTGATCGTGACCCCGGACGTTTCGGTCGCGGAGGTGCTGGCCCGGATCAGGGACCCGGAAACGCCGGTCACCGCGGCCGTGCAGGTCTACGTGTGCGAGCCGCCGGTGATCACGCCGACCGGCCGCTACCTGGGCAGCGTCGGGTTCCAGCGGCTGCTGCGACGGCCGCCCGCCACCCCGGTCGGCGACTGCGTCGAGGCGGGCGTCTTCGTCCGGCCCGACCTGCCCGAGCACGAGCTCGCGGCCAGGCTCGCCGCCTACAACCTGGTCAGCGTGGCGGTTTGCGACGAGGACAGCCGCCTGCTCGGCGCGGTTACCGTGGATGACGTGCTGGACCACCTGCTGCCAGCGGACTGGCGGAAGACGGGAGGCTGAGATGGCACGGTTCGCCGGCCGCCTGGTCGAGCGGAGCGACCTGTCCGTCCCCCGCGGTGTCACACCGCGGATGGGCGCGCGGTACGACGCCGACGCGTTCGGCCGGTTCTCCGAGGCGATCGCCAGGTTCCTGGGCACCGGGCGGTTCCTGGTCGGCCAGACGGTGCTGGTCATCGGCTGGATCGTGCTTAACACCATCGGCCTCATCAACCACTGGGACCCGTACCCGTTCATCCTGCTCAACCTGGCCTTCTCGACCCAGGCGGCCTACGCCGCGCCGCT
>DAIOWL010001042.1:0-2759 GCA_036758545.1 Streptosporangiaceae bacterium
ACGGGCCGCGGTACGACCAGGACCTGCGGTTCGGCGCGGGCAACGTGCGCGGCGCGTTCTGGGTGGTGGACACGCTCGAGGCCGGCGGCTACGACGGCCCGGTGCACTTCGACTACAAGCCGCCGCGGACCGAGGACGACGAGGGTGTCTGGGCGTCCGCGGCCGCCTGCATGCGCAACTACCTGATCCTGCGGGCCAAGGTGCGCGCGTTCCGGGCCGACCCGGAGGTAACCGCGGCCTTGCACGCCTCGGGCGTGGACCAGCTCGGCTCACCGACACTGGACCCCGGCGAGACCTGGCGTGACGTCCGCGAGCCGCATGCCGACACCGAAGCGCTCGCCCAGCGCGGGCTGGCCTACGAGCACCTGGACCAGCTCGCGCTGGAGTACCTGTACGGCGTGCGCCCCTAGGAAGAAGCCCTCGGCATCCAGACGCGCATCGGCCTGCCGTCGCGGTTGTCCCACTGGAAGTACGGGATCGCGATGCCCGTGACCGGGGTATCCGCGGGCAGGAGCTGGCCCTCCGCGGTGATCTCGATCGTCTGGCCGATCCCGTCCAGGGTGACGGGCCGCTCGCCGAGCACGCCGCCCGGTTTGACGACCAGGTCGTCGAGCCGGGCGCCGTCGAGCTGGTCGGCCTGCTCAAAGCAGTAGACGAGGGGTCCGCGCTCGATCGCCACGCAACCGCGGATCGCGTCCACGCGCCGGTCCGGACAGGTCCAGCGGGGGGTCAGGTCCAGGTGCAGGGTCACCACGTCGCCCTCGTGCCAGGGGCGGTGCAGGACGTGGTAGCCGGGCGAGATCCCGGCCCGTTCGGGATCATTGTTGACCGAGACCCGGGTGCTGCCGCTCCAGGCCGGCACCCGCAGGGCCAGCCCGCGCGCCTCCGGCGGCGCGGCGAGCACCCGCAGGTAGACGGCGCCGGACCACGGGTAGTCGGTGGTGACCTCGAGGTCCAGGCCCGCCCCGGCCAGCCGGGACCCGGTGTACTGGTGGACGTACAGCGTGTCGCCGGATTCGGTGGCCAGGTAGTGCTCCAGCGACGCGATGAGGCGCATGATGTTCGGCGGGCAGCAGGCGCAGTTAAACCACACGCGGCGCCGGCCGGGGTCGTCCTTCTCGAAGTGGTCCTCGCGGCGCTGCAGCGGGTTGACGTAGAAGAACCGCTCGCCCTCGGTGGCGATCGCGGAACCGAAGCCGTTGTAGAGCACGCGCTCCATGTGGTCCGCGTACTTCGCGTCGCCGGTGGCGAGCAGGAGCCGCCAGCACCACTGGAAGCTGGCGATCGCGGCGCAGGTCTCGTTGTAGGCACGGTCCGGAGGCAGCTCGTACCGGTCGCCGAAGCCCTCGTCCGCGTGCCGGGACCCGTTGCCGCCGGTCAGGTACGTCTTGGCGGCCACCATGTCATCCCAGCGGCGCAGCGAGGACCCGAGCAGCTCGCGGTCGCCGGTCTCGGCGGCCACGTCGGTCACTCCGGCCTCGAGGTACAGTGCCCGCACCACGTGCCCCACCTCGGTGTCGGTGGCGCGCACCGGCAGGTGGTCCTGCAGGTAGCGGCGGCCCATGCCGGAGTTCCCGGCCAGCCCCTGCCCGCGCTGGTCGACGAACTGGCGGGCTAGGTCCAGGTAGGCTTCGGTGCCGGTCTCGCGGTAGAGCTCGGCCAGCGCGGTCTCGATGACCGGATGCCCGTCCAGGCCCCGCTCGGTGCCGGCGAACTCGCGCACCAGATGGTCGGCCAGGCGGACGGCGACGGCGAGCAGCCGCCCGTCACCCGCTCCGCGGTGCAGCGCCACGGCGGCCTGGATCAGGTGTCCCGCGCAGTACATCTCGTGGCTCCAGGCCAGCCTGGTGTACCGCGGCTCCCCGCTCACCTGGAAGTAGGAGTTCAGGTAGCCGTCGGGCCGCTGCGCCTGCTCGAGCAGGGCGGTGACCTCGGCGGCGAAGGACGCGAGCTCAGGCCGGTGGCCGTGCGCCAGCTCCCAGCCGACGGCCTCCAGGGTCTTGTAGATGTCCGAGTCCATGAACACCGGGCCGCGGTAGCCGGTCCCGGGCAGCGGATCGACCGGGCCGACCCCGACCGGGCGGTGCCCGCCGGGCGCGCCGTAGCCGTCGGCCGCGCTGGTCGCCTCCCCCTCGGCGTCCGCGTTCTTCCGGTCCGCCTGGATGGCCAGGCGCACGTTGTCCAGGTTGCCTGCGTCCTCGAGCTGGCGCAGCGCGAGCGGCAGGCTGGCCGCCAGGTTGCGCTGCTGCCACTGGTGCAGCAGCCCGGAGGCCAGGCTGGCCCGGATGATCGGCTGATGCGTCCCTGATGCCGCCGCGGAGGGGGCGACGGGCCCGGCTACGATCCGGTCGGCGACGGACATTGCGGCAGGCGGCTGGTGGGCAGTGTTCACGTACGCGGCTCCTGATCCAAGGAATAGGTTTTCCCGATTCCTACGGAAACGTAGGCTAGAGGCTGTCCGGCGAGGCGTCAACAGCGCCGCCCGAACCCTGAACCCGACGACCCCCGAGGAGTGCAGATGAGGCGGGTGACCATCCGTGACGTGGCGGCCGAGGCCGGCGTGTCCATCGGCACCGCCTCCAAGGCGCTCAACGGGCAGGGCAAGCTGCGCACCGAGACCAGGGAGCGGGTCGCCGAGGTGGCGCAGCGCCTCGGCTTCGCGCCGAATACGCTGGCCCAGGCCCTGCTCGCCGGCCGCTCGTTCACCGTGGGCCTGATCACCACCGACAGCTTCGGCCGGTTCAGCATCCCGGTCATGC
>DAIOWL010001043.1:0-2756 GCA_036758545.1 Streptosporangiaceae bacterium
TGCTGCCGGACGATCCTCCCGACCCCGAGACCCTGGCCCGGGAAAAGGCCCGTCTCATGTCGGCCATCACCGAACCAGAGGGCGTGGTCGTACATCGCCGCACCCCGTCGATCTATCCGCGCCTTGCCTACCGGGACGAGGTGGCCGCCCTGGACTTCCTGACCCGGGCGTTCGGCCTCGTCGAACGCCGGGAATCACGGATGGATCAGCCGGATGGGATGCTGGCCTGGCTGGAGATCGGTGACGGCGTGGTCATGATCGGGCGGGCCGGGGAGGAGCGCCACGGCCTGTTCAGCCCGCTGGACGTGGGCGCCCCTACGGCCGCGGTGAACGTGTACGTGCACGACATCGACACCCACTACCACCGGGCGGAATCGGAGGGCGCCCAGATCGTCACGCCGCTGGAGGACATGTTCTGGGGCGACCGGCGCTACGAGGCCCTCGACCTGGAGGGGCACCGATGGCACTTTGCCGAGCGTCTACCGGAGATCCGGGCCTAGCCACTGCGGTGACGGTGAAGGGTGGCCACCACCTTGCCCATGATCTGGCAGCCGTCGCCAGGGATCGGATCGTAACTGGAGTTTTCCGGCATCAGCCAGATGTGGTTCTCGGTCCGCCGAAACGTCTTGACCACGCCCTCTTCCCCGAGCCGAGCGATCACGATGTCCCCGTTGACCGCGTCGTCTTGCTGGCGGACCACCAGGCAGTCGCCATCGAAAATGCTCGCGTCGACCATGGAGTCGCCCGCCACCCGGACCGCGAACACGTTTCCGTGACCCACCATGTCCCGGGGCAGCCGGATGGTGTCCACTGCGTCCGGATTGGCGTCCACCCCGGTTCCGGCCGCGACCGACTCGAACAACGGCATGCTGATCATGTCTGGAGAACCGGGGTCGGCCGGCATTCCGTCGAGCTCAGGCGAGATGCTCCGCAGGCGCCGGGGTTTCGCCACGATCGTGCGTGGCATCCGGTCACGGCGGGCCAGGTATTCCTTTTCCTCCAACTGTCCGACCTGGTATTTCACGGCGGAGATGGCCTTCAGGCCGACTGCATTACCGATTTCCCGGTAACACGGGGAGACGCCGTAGCGCTCGGCGTACGCCTGGATGAAGTCCAGGATCCGCTGCTGCCGCTCGGAGAGCCCTGAGCCGGGGCCGTCATCGGCCCGTGGTCTGCCCGCCACTCGTCATCACCTCCGCTAGAAACAGGGTTTCGTTGTACCCATCCTAGATCGAAGATGATTCGAACACAACGGCGACTCTCTCCCCGGGTAGTGTCATGCGCTTACAGGAACTGGCCGGGCGAGCTTTCCGTTTCGTCGTTCCAGACCACGGCCACGATCTCGGTGGGGTCGATGACGGCCCAGCCGGTCTCGCGCACCAGGCGGACCATGCCGTCCTCCCGGATCTCCACGCCGGTCAGCTTCCGGTTCGGCCCGGTGGCGAACCCGATCTGGCCGCTTTGGCTGACGACCATGAAAATGGTCCCGGACTTCCCGATGAGGGGCCTGAGCAGATCGCCGATCACCTCGCCGGTCATGAAGCATCACCTCCGATAGCGCTAAGAGCAGGATGCCCCGCGCCGGCGGCTACGGCCAAACGCTCAGGGTTACGGGCTGAGGATGACCGGCAGTTCGGACAGGCCTCGCAGAACCAGCCCGTCGCCGTGGCCCCAGCGCAGCGCCGACCGTGGGACCGCCAGCTGCATGGCGGGGAAGCGGCCGTGCAGGGTGGTGAGCGCTAGCAGGCCCTCGAGCCGGGCCAGCCGGGCCCCCAGGCAGTGGTGAACGCCGTGACCGAAGGCCAGGTGGCTAGTGTCCGCCCGGGCGATATCGAGAACCTCAGGGTGGTCATACCGGGCCGGGTCCCGGTTGGCCGCGGCCAGCGAGATGATCACCTGGGCGAAGGCCGGGATGACGGTCGTGCCCAGGGCGACGTCCTGGGTGGTGTACCTGAACGTCGAGTGCGGCACCGGTGCGTCCCATCGCAGGATTTCCTCGATCGCGTGCGGCATCAGGCCCGGATCAGCGACGAGGGCATCGCGCTGTTCCGGGTGCAGCAGCAGGGCGACCGTCCCGTTGCCGATCAGGCTGGTCGTGGTGTCGTGCCCGGCGACCACCAGCTGGAAGATCGTGGAGAGCATCTCCTGCTCGGACAGCGCGCCGCCCTGATCAGCCGCGCGCACCAGGTCAGTCACTAGATCCTCGCCGGGGGCGGCACGCTTACGGGCGAGGAGCCCGGTCAGGTACCGCACGATGTTCGCCGAAGCCGCCACGGCCTCGGCCGGCGGCTCGGGCGCCGACGACGGTGCCAGCAGCGTGGTGAACCAGGCTCCGAGCTGCTCCCGGTCTGATTCCGGGACGCCAAGCAGCTCGCTGATCACGGTGAACGGCAGCGGGAAGGCGAAGCCCTTGACGAGGTCGACGACGGTTTCACCGGACGCCTCGAGGTCGTCAAGCAGCCCGTCGACGATCGCCTGGACACGTGGCCGAAGGGCCGCGATCCGCGGTCGGCTGAAAGCACTCGAGGCCAGCCGGCGCAGCCGGGTATGGTCAGGCGGATCGACGCTGAGCATGTGCCGGGCGAAGGCAGGACCGGGCAGGCCCTCGGCAACCACCGCGCCGTCACGGGCGAGTGCGGCGTGCATGTCCTTGGACAGGCCGGCGTGGTTGAGCGCGGCCCTGGCCTCGTCGTGGCGGACAATCAGCCACGCGCGGTGCCCGTCGGCCAGCGTGACCTCGTGCACCGGGTCGTCGG
>DAIOWL010001044.1:0-2756 GCA_036758545.1 Streptosporangiaceae bacterium
CCGGTGATCATGACGGTGCGGATGCCCATCTTGCGCATCTCGGCGAACCGCTCGGAGATACCTTCCTTGACGATGTCCTTCAGGTGGATCACGCCGAGCGCCCGGGCCGTCCCGCCCGCGGGCTTATCGGCCACGACCAGCGGGGTGCCGCCGGCCGCCGAGATGCCGTCGACCATCGGGCCGAGGTCGTCCGGCGGCGAGCCGCCGTTCGCGCGGACCCATTCCCGGACCGCGCTGGAGGCGCCCTTGCGGACTTCGCGCCCGTCGACCAGGTTGACCCCGCTCATCCGGGTCTGCGCGGTGAACTCCACGAATTCCGCGCCAGCCAGCTCGCCCGGCGCCCGCTCGCGCAGGCCGAACTGGTTCTTGGCCAGTACGACGATCGACCGACCTTCCGGCGTGTAGTCCGCCAGCGAGGACAGCTGGGCCGCGTCCGCGAGCTCGGCCGCGGTGACCCCGCGGACCGGCAGGAACTCGCTGGCCTGCCGGTTCCCGATGGTGATCGTGCCGGTCTTGTCCAGCAGCAGCGTGTTGACGTCGCCGGCCGCCTCGACCGCGCGGCCGGACACGGCCAGCACGTTGCGCTGCACCAGCCGGTCCATGCCGGCGATGCCGATGGCCGACAGCAGCGCGCCGATCGTGGTCGGGATCAGCGCCACCAGCAGCGCGACCAGGATCACCAGTGTCTGCGGCGCCTTGGAGTAGAACGCCATCGGCTGCAGCGATATCACCGCGAGCATGAAGATGATGGTCAGCGAGGCGAGCAGGATGTTCAGCGCGATCTCGTTCGGCGTCTTCTGCCGCTTGGCCCCTTCGACCAGGGCGATCATCCGGTCGATGAACGTCTCGCCGGGCTTGGAGGTGATCTTGACCACGATCCGGTCGGACAGCACGGTGGTGCCGCCGGTGACCGCGGACCGGTCGCCGCCGGACTCGCGGATGACCGGCGCGGACTCGCCGGTGATGGCTGACTCGTCCACCGAGGCCACGCCCTCGGCCACGTCGCCGTCACCGGGGATGACCTGCCCGGCCTCGACCACCACGTAGTCGCCGAGCGCTAGTCCCGTCCCCGGCACCGATTCCTCGCGGAGCCCGGCCGCCTCGGTCCCTGGCGCCCAGTTGAGCAGCCGGCGAGCCATCGCCTCGCGCTTGGCCCGGCGCAGCGTCTCGGCCTGGGCCTTGCCGCGTCCCTCGGCCACGGCCTCGGACAGGTTGGCGAACACCACCGTCAGCCACAGCCAGACCACGATGGTCCAGTTGAACACCGACGGCGACTTGATCGCCGTGTACAGGGTCAGCACGGAGCCGACCTCGACCACGAACATGACCGGGTTCTTGATCTGGACCCGCGGATCGAGCTTCTTGAACGCATCCGGGGTCGACTTCCACAAGATTTTCGGATCGAGCAACCCACCGCCGACCCGGTGCGGCTCGGCGGGCCGGCCGGAGGCCGGCGCCGGGACCTCGGGGCTCTCAGTTGTCACAGACATATCAGTGAAGTCCTTCTGCGAACGGGCCAAGCGCGAGCGCCGGGAAGTAGGTCAAGCCGACCAGGATGAGGATGACGCCGACGAGCATGCCGACGAACAGCGGTTTGCTGGTATCCAGCGTTCCGGCGCTCGCCGGCACCGGGGCCTGCCTGGCTAGCGACCCGGCCAGGGCCAAGGCGAAGATCTCCGGGGCGAACCGGCCGAGCAGCATCACGATGCCGCCGAGCACCTGGTACCAAGTGGCTGCGGTCCCCAGGCCGGCGAAGGCCGACCCGTTGTTGTTGCCCATGGAAGCGAACGCGTACATGACCTCGGTCAGCCCGTGCGGACCGGGGTTGAAGATCGCGTCCTGGCCCACCTTCGTGCCGATCGACAGCCCGGCCGCGCCTAGCACGAGTAGCGGTGTGGTGAGGAAGTACAGCGCCGCGTACTTCATCTCGGCGGGCCGGATCTTCTTGCCGATGTACTCCGGTGTCCGGCCGACCATCAGCCCGGCCACGAAGACCGTGACGATGGCCAGGATCAAGATGCCGTACATACCGGCCCCGATGCCGCCGGGCACGATCTCGCCGAGCGCCATGTCCAGCAGCGCGATGCCGCCGCCGAACGGCGACAGCGAATCATGGAAGCAGTTCACCGCGCCGGTCGACGTCACCGTGGTGGACGCCGCGAACAGCGAGCAGCCTGGCGTGCCGAACCGCGTCTCTGTGCCCTCGGCGGCGCCGTGCGCGAGTTGTGACGCGACCCCGGCGTGCTGCATCTCGAAGAAGCTGATCCCGCCGACGGCGGCCGCCCAGAGGATCACCATCACGGCGACCAGCGCGTAACCCTGCCGGTTGCTGCCGACCATCTTGCCGAACGCGCGCGGCAGGCTGAACGGGATCAGCAGGATCAGGAAGATCTCGAATATGTTCGTGAACGGGTTCGGGTTTTCGAACGGATGAGCCGAGTTGGCGTTGAAGAAACCACCGCCGTTGTTGCCCAGCTCCTTGATGACCTCCTGCGAGGCCACCGGGCCGCCCACGATGGTCTGGTGCGCTCCGGACAGCGTGGTGATCGTGTGGTAGGAGGCGAAGTTCTCGATCGCGCCCCCGGCCACGAGGATCAGCGCGCCGATGACCGCCAGCGGCAGCAGCAGCCGGATCACCCCCCGGGTCAGGTCCACCCAGAAGTTGCCGAGCTTGTCGGTCCGGGACCGGGTGAACCCGCGAATCATCGCGATCGCCACCGCCAGGCCGACCCCGGCGGACACGAAGTTCTGCACCG
>DAIOWL010001045.1:0-2747 GCA_036758545.1 Streptosporangiaceae bacterium
ACCTGGTAGGCGACCGCCACCGCGGCCAGCGTGACGATCGCGCCCACGCTCAGGATCCAGCCGCCGAAAAACGCGGTGAACGGCCTGGCGACCTGCTTGGCCCACTGATAGACCGAACCGGCCAGCGGGTACTGCCCGGCGAGCTCGGCGAAGCACAACGCGACCAGGAACTGGCCGACGAACACGGCGGGCCAGGTCCAGATGAACGCCGGGCCGCCCGAGCCGAAGCCGAAGAAGAACAGCTCGAACACCCCGGTCATGATCGAGATGTAGCTGAACCCCGCGGCGAACGAGGAGAAGAGCCCCAGCGAGCGGTCCAGTTCCTGCTTGTAGCCGAACTTGGCCAGTTCGTCGGTGTCCGAACTCGGCATAGCCATGGTTCGTCTCCTTCCCGAAGGCCAGATGACATCATTGTGAACCGGCCGACCCCGCAGGTGAAGGGCCGGAAGCGAAGCCCGGTGGGCTAGCTGGGCGCGAGGCAGGTTTCCGAGGCCCGGCGCAGGAAGGCGCCGGCGAGCCGGAACGTGTCGCCCACCGGCTGGTCCGCCAGCCAGGCCTGGTACTCCCGGTAGCGCGTCAGCTCCCACTCCTGCCCGCGAGCCGGGAGCGAGTCGAGCCCAGGCTCGGGCAGCGACCGCCAGGTCCAGGTCGCGAGGTAGCCGCGGCCGGGCTGGATGAAGTCGGCGTGGTCGAGGTAGTAGCCCATCTGGTTACGCACGAACCGCAGCCCGCCGAACGTTCCCTCGATCGCCTGCCGCTCCGCCGCCTCGTGACCCGCCAGCACGCCGTCGTAGGCGTCCGGGTGGTAGCGCACCAGGGTGGCGTCGACCATGGTGACCCACCAGACCGCCTCGCTGACCACCGCGAAGGCGTGCGGCCGGTCCCGGCCCCTGGCGCGCAGCAGCCGGTCGATCGTCTCGCGCATCGCGGTGATCGTCCAGCCGAGCGCGCCCCCTTCGGCCGGGGTATCGCTGGCGTTCAGCCGGTTCCACGCGACCCGGCAGCGGGCCGAGCAGAAGCGCGCGTGCTCCCGGCGCGGAGCAAACACCACGCCGCACTGCTCACAACTCCTGCTGTCGGTCACCATGCCCATGTTACGCGTAACGAGTGCTCTGACCTGCGCAATGACGCACATCGGCGGGATGAACACTTGGTGACGTGCAGGTGACTTCCGCGGGTTGATCCCGTTGCCGCCGCCGCGCTGGAATACTCGACGCACGAGAAAACCGATCGGGCTACGGTGACTTCCACACTACTGACGCAGATCGATGATGCCCTGACCGCGGCGGCCATCGTTATCGGCGGCGCCTTCGCCTATCTCAAGTTCATCAAGGGGCGGGTGCTCACGGCCGCGGTCGGCTATGAGATCAGGGCGTCCGTGACCGCGCACGCGGTCCAGCGTCGGCACATGCCGCGCCAGCCATTCAGCGGGCCGCCGGTGGGAGCGCTCATGGTCGAGGTGGCGATCCGCAACAACGGCCAGCTCGCGATCACGGTGCCCAGTGACTCCGAACAGCTCGTCTCGGTCAGCTCCATCACCGCCGAGGAGCTGGCCAGGCACGACCACGACCTGACCCAGGTGGCGGTGGGGTGGAAGGAGCCCGACGCCTATTTCGCCAGCGCGAACATCCTGCTCGACGACGGCGAGCCGCCATCCGGCGACCTCGTCCTCGGCCCGGGGGACGTGCTCACCCTCGTCGCCGTCTTCGCCGTGCCGAGCGGGCATAACGCCGCCGCGTACCTGGTTGTGCTGAACAGCTTCACCGTCGCCCGCCGGTGGCTGAGGGCCTCTGGCCGCTGGAGCGAGACGCGTAGGCTGATAGTGCCTGACGAAGAAGCCGCATAGGGCGCAGGGAGGCGTGGTGGCATTCGAATCCGGCGCATCACGGCCGCCCGGAGCCATGAGCAGGCCCCCGCGGCGGCTGCGGCGCAGCTGCACACACGACGGTGCCGAGCTGCTGCGCGACGCGCTCGGCCAGTTCATCTGTGACATCTGCGGTCAGCCCTGCGAAGACGAGTCCCCGGACGCCGGCACCGAGCCCTAGGCGCGCTCCCGGCCGGGCGGCCCGGACCGCCCCCTCGTCGGCCCGGACCGCCTCGTCGGCGTAGTAGCACAGTGCCAGCGGTCAGGCCGCCACCCCATACAAAACTTCGCACAACCGTCAGCCGCGCTCGCGCGCCGCGATCAGCGTCTGCGACTCCGCCGCCCAGGGCCGCGGCCGCGGCCGCACCCGCCGCCAGTCGAACGGCGGGTGGCCGAGCTTGGGATGCCGCCGGTCGTACACGTTGGTCGCCACCCAGATCCCGGTCAGCGCCACCAGCAGGGCCTTCCCGGTCCAGACGGCCCAGGCGGCCGCCCCGGCGGGCGCCGAGAGCCCGCCGATCCCCGCGGTCCACAGCCAGTAACCGAGCACCGGGTAGACCACCACCTGGTGCCAGATCTTCGTCGGCGCCACGGCCTGCGCCGGGGTGTAATAGCCCTGCCGCAGCTCGTCGCGCCACTGCGCCAGCCCGAACAGCAGCCCGAGCACGACCACTGCGACCCCGGCGGCCGGCCCGGTCACGCCGTGCGGCGGGTGCGGGCCCGCCAGCCAGGTACCCAGGCCGGCCGCGACCGCCAGCAGCGGGTCGCCGTAAGCCACGGCGGCGAATTGCTCACCCGGGACGAGCCAGCGCCGCTCGAGCACCAGGGCGATGACGATCAGCGCGCCCGGCGTCACCGCGAACACGCACAGCCCGGCCACCCA
>DAIOWL010001046.1:0-2744 GCA_036758545.1 Streptosporangiaceae bacterium
CGCGTCGCAGGGACTGGCCCGCGCAGCTCCGCCCCCACTCGCCGGCCGGGAAGGCACCAGCGGCCGTAGCGTCAACGGCTGTAGCGTCAGCGGCCGTAACACCAGCGGCTGTAGCGCCAGCGGCCGTGGCGCCGACGCGGGCGCCGGCCAGGATGCTGGCGGCGACGGTCGCCCGGAGCAGCCGCCGCGCTCCGGCGAAGGCCAGGAAGGCCAGCGGAAGCTCGGCGAAAACCGCGGACAGCAGGCTGATCCACAGACCGCTCGTGGCCAGCGAGGTGCCGACGTCGAACCAGGCGTCACAGCAGAGCATGGTGCCGGTGAGCATCAACAGCAGAATCAGCACCTGCCGCTGCCGCCAGATCGCCCACGCCGTAGCCGCGAACGCCGCGAGCAGGAACACGTCGAAGTTCACCCACACGGCACGCCAGTGATGCGCGTCGAAGTGGTGCGGCAAGGTGGCGGCGAGCAGCACGATCCAGCCGGCCAGGAAGACGCAGCAGGCCGCCGAGACCAGCAGCGCCAGCCGCCGCTCCCGGCGCAGCACCGGGTCGATCCGGTATGGGTCGGCACGGTACTGCCCCATCTGGGCCTGGTCCGGATGGCTCGCCTCGAGCTCGGCGAGCATCGCGGCCAGTTCGCGGCGTTCGGCCTGGCTCATACGACGCAATTCGGCCTTTTCTATCACCAACTCATTGTCCTCCAGCCGCCTGCGGACTGGCTGCGCGGGGAGCCGGCGCTCGCTGGGCGGAGAACGGCCAGCCCTTGGGACGGCCGGGCGTAAGCTGGGAAAAGTGAGTGAGCTTGCCTACTTTGAGTTCGGCGCGACTCCCGTGGAGTACCGCGAGGCCTGGGACCTGCAGCGGCGCGTGCACGCCCGGCGGGTGGCCGATGAGGTTCCCGACAGCTGCCTGCTGCTCGAGCACGAGCCGGTGTACACGGCGGGCAAGCGGACGGCAGTGTCCGACCGGCCGTTCGGCGATCCGGGGGCACCGGTCATCGACGTGGACCGCGGCGGCAAGATCACCTGGCACGGTCCCGGGCAGCTGACCGGGTACCCGATCATCAAGCTTCGCGAGCCGCTGGACGTCGTCGCCTACGTGCGCGCGCTGGAAGAGGCCATGATCCGGACGTGCGCCGAGTTCGGCGTCAGCACCGTGCGCGTGGCCGGGCGCAGCGGCAGCTGGGTGCCCGGTGACGAGCGCGGCCCTGATCGCAAGGTTGGCGCGATCGGCGCGCGGGTGGCCCGGGGCGCCACCATGCACGGGTTTGCGCTGAACGCGGACTGCGACCTGTCCTGGTACGACCGGATCGTCCCGTGTGGCATCCGCGATGCCGGGACGACCACGCTGTCCGCCGAGACCGGCCGTGACATCACGGTGGCCCAGGTCGTGCCGGTGATGAAGCGGCATCTCGCCGACGTCCTCGGGTACCGCACCTGGCGGCACGTCTACGACGTCGGGGTACTGGCCGGCCCGCCGCTGGAGGCAACCGCGCTGCCGCGGGCGCGCCAGGCGGCGCCGCCGCGACCGGAGGCGGTCACCGCACCTGCCGAGCCGGCCGCGGCCCGCTGACGGTCATGAACGGCTGAGGTCGGTCCGCTGCCGGACGCCCCTTGCCGGAGGCCCGGCCCGGACGCACTGGAACCCGGGATTCACTGCGCTTGAACGCACTGGATCCGGGGTTTCATAGCGTTCCGGGTGGCCTGGCGCACCTGGACGATGATGCTGGTGGTGCCTGGCGTGACCTGAGTCCGGTTTTGGGAACGTGCCGGGATAGCCCGTCGTCTCAGGCCTGTAACCCCGGCCTATGACATCGTTAGGCCGGACCGGCCACGGCGTGCTGAAGATCATGCCATGCCCTGACGGCCGTGCATCCGCGGCGACATACCCTGGAAGGGTGGTACTCGCACCCGAAGGCCGACGCATGCTCCGCCTCGAGGCCCGCAATAGCCAGGTCCCGATCGAGCGCAAGCCGCCGTGGATCAAGACCAGGCTGCGCACCGGACCTTCCTACACAGAACTGAAATCGCTTGTCCGCAGCGAAGGCCTGCACACGGTGTGCGAGGAGGCCGGCTGCCCGAACATCTTCGAGTGCTGGGAGGACCGCGAGGCGACCTTCCTGATCGGCGGTGACCAGTGCACCCGACGGTGTGACTTCTGCCAGATCAATACGGGCAAGCCCCTGCCGCTCGACGAGGGCGAGCCGCGCCGCGTCGCGGAGTCCGTCGCCACCATGGGCCTGAAGTACGCGACCGTGACCGGCGTCGCGCGTGACGACCTAGCCGACGGCGGCGCCTGGCTGTACGCGCAGGTCTGCCGCGAGATCCACGCCGCCATCCCCGGCTGCGGCGTAGAACTGCTCATTCCCGACTTCAACGCCGAACCGGACCGCCTGGCGGAGGTCTTCAGCGCCCGGCCGGAGGTCCTCGCGCACAACATCGAGACCGTGCCGCGGATCTTCCGGCGGATCAGGCCCGGCTTCCGGTACGCGCGCTCGCTCGACGTGCTGCGCGCGGCCCGCGACGCCGGGCTGGTCACCAAGTCCAACCTGATCCTCGGGCTGGGCGAGGAGCGGCACGAGGTCACCGAGGCCATGAAGGACCTGCGCTCGGCCGGCTGTGACCTGCTCACCATCACCCAGTACCTGCGGCCGACCCCGCGGCACCACCCGGTGGAGCGCTGGGTCAAGCCCGAAGAGTTCGTGGAACTGCGCGAGGAGGCGGAGGCTCTGGGGTTCGCGGGCGT
>DAIOWL010001047.1:0-2733 GCA_036758545.1 Streptosporangiaceae bacterium
CCGCTGTTCGTCATCGACTACGTGCACGAGGCCTGAGCCAGACCGACTCGCTGGTACACGGAACCCGTCCACGGTGAACTCGAAGTCCTGATGTGCCTTGACGTCCAGGGCCAGCGGCAGGCGGACGCGTCCGTCCGCGACCATGCGCCGCACCTCGGCGCGGCTCAGGCCGAGCCCGAGCGTGAGCAGCCGTTCGACGCGGACCGGCGCCGGCAGGTCGAAGCTGATCAGGACCCTGCGGGGTGCGGGGTCGTGCGGCGGGCACAAGGACGTGTCCGTCTCGAGTTCCCAGGTGCCGGTCCAGTCGAGCCGGTATCCGTTCTTCGCGGCGAGCGACGCGCTCATGGCCAGCTCGCGCACCATGGCTGGGTCGTTGCTCTCGTATGCCAGCCGTCGTGCGGGCTCCAGCGACTGGACGCGGACACGTTCGCAGACGGGCACCTTCGAGGTCCGCCCGCATGCCCCGCAGCACAGCAGCACAGCAGCACAGCAGCACAGCAGCACAGCAGCAGCCAGACGTCGAGTAGCTTGCCGTTCGCGTTGACGCGGAACTTGCCCGAGGGGTGGTGACGCGGGCCGGAGCAGTCCGGGCAGGATTTCACGACGGCGGGCAGGCCGGACTCGCGCACGACCCACAGAGCCTTGCGGCCGGTATTCACCGATGTGGCTGCTTTCAGGGTTCAGCGGGAGCTCTCGCGGGCGAGGCCGCGGCTCCTGGGATCTGGCGGATGCACAACAGGGCTGGTCGCCGCCCCGGGTCATCAGGCTCCGGGGCCGACCGTGCAACAGGCCGACTGCGGGTATGTGGCAGCGCTCACAGATCCATGCGGGCCATCGTGTCCGGGGCGGTGAGTCCCGGGCAACTGGTTTTCCGCCTCATACTGGGACCCGGGTCGTCCGGTTGACGGTCGCTGCCGATCGCACCACGATTGTGACTGTCACCGAGCAGGAGGGGACCCATGATCCTGATCAACATCAAGATGCAGATCCGGCCCGAGAAGATGGACGAGTGGCTGGCGCTGGCCGACTCCTACGCCAAGGACGTCAACTCCGAGGACGGCTGCTTGTTCTTCCAGTTCGCCCGCAGCCTCACCAACGACAACGAGTTCGTCTGCATCGAGGGCTTCGCTGATGCCGAGGCGGGCGCCACGCACGTCAAGCAGCCCTACGTGAAGAAGTTCTTCGACACCGCACCCGGCTTGGTGGCCACGCAGCCGCAGATTATCTACATCGACACCCCGCACGACGGCTTCGGCCCGATGGGTGAGATCCAGCCTCGCTGACCGGCTAGGCACGCTCCTCCCTGAACCTGGCACCGATCGGCCGAAAGATCGATGGCCCTCCATGCATGGCCCGCGGGAAGGCGGGAAGGCAGGAGGGCCATTGGCTGGCCGGCGGCGGTCCGCCACCCGGCTCGCCGGGATGAGTGAGGAGCGAGATGAGGCTGCGAACGCGTGTCCGGCCGGACCGGCCCGCAGATGTCCCGGCGGCCGGGGACGTCGAGCTACCCGCGCCGGCCCGGCTCGCGCTGACCGCGGGCTGGAACCTCGCCGAGTCCCTCGGTCTTCCCCTCCTCGCGTACGCCGTAGGCGCGCGACTGGGCGGGCAGGGGCCGGGCATGGCAGCGGCGGCGGCGATGGCGTGGCTGACCGCCGCCATCCGCAAGGTGCTGACCGGCCGCATCCCCGGCCTGCTGGTGATCTCGGGCCTGGTGCTCACGCTGCAGGCCGTGCTGGTGCTGGCCACCGGCAGCGTCCTGCTGTTCCTGCTCCAGTTCCCGGTGGCCAACCTGGCTCTGTGCATCGCGTTCGCCCGGACCGCGCCCACCGGCAGGCCGCTGGTGGCACAACTGGCCGCCGAGGTAGTAGCGCTGCGCCAGCCGTCCGCCGCGCACCCCGGCCTCGACAAGTTCTTCCGCAGGGTGACCTGGCTGTGGGCCGGGATCTTCGCGGCCTCGGCCATTGGCCTGGCGGTCCTGCTCGCGGCCGTGCCGACCCCAGTCTTCCTCCTGCTCACCACCGTGGTGACCGTCGCCGGCGTAGCCGCGGGCACTCTCCTATCCGTCCTGTGGTTCATCCGGATGCTCCGCCGCTGCGGTCTGCGGGTCCGCTTCGGCCAGGCCTGACACCCCAGACTGTCCCGGTCCGCTCGAAGCGGGGTCGAGGTCATCCAGGGGTGGGTATTGTTCTGCAGGTGCCTATCGAGCGGCGGGAATTCTTGCTGCTCGCCGGCGCGGCCGCCACCGGAGCCGGGCTGGCCGGCTGCACGAGCGCGAGCCGGGCCGGCGAGCCGTCGGCCGGCCACGGTCCCGAATCATCCCCCGCCATGTCGTCGGCCGCGAGCCCGCACGGCAGCGCGAGCAGCCAGCCGGGTAAGCAGCCGGTTGAGCAGCTCGGCCCGCAAGTCGTGCACGGGTCACGAGACCGGTCCCAGGTGGCGCTCACCTTCCATGGTCAGGGACCGGTATCGATGGCCGAGGCGCTGTTCGCCGAGGCAGAGCGGGCGGGAGCACAGGTCTCGGTGCTCGCCGTCGGGACCTGGCTCGAGCAGTACCCGCAGATCGCGCAGCGGATCCTAGGCGGGGGTCACGACCTGGGCAATCACACCATGCATCACCTGGACATCGCGGCCATGGACGCCGCTGACGCCTACGCGGAGATCGCCGGGTGCGCGCGGCGGCTGCGCGCGCTGACCGGATCGGCCGGCCGCTGGTTCCGGCCCTCGCAGACGCAG
>DAIOWL010001048.1:0-2731 GCA_036758545.1 Streptosporangiaceae bacterium
GCGCCCAGGTCGGTCCGCTCGACCAGGGCGTCCATGTCCACCTGGCTCACCAGGTCGTTGACGTCGACCCGGTCCAGCAGCGGTTTGAGGTCCACCCGGGCCAGCACGGCGTTCACGTCCACCTGGTCGAGCAGGGCGTTCAGGTCCACCTGCTTCAGGATCCTGTTGATGTCGACGCGGTCCAGCAGCGCATTCAGGTCGATGCGGGCGGCGAGTTCGTTCACGTCCAGCGCGCTCACCAGGAGATCAACGACACGCTCGGTGACCTGCTGGGCGATAGCCTCCACCGGATTTCGCCTGCCTGCCGGCCGCAGCCGGTCGCGCGGATTCACCACGGTGCCAGTATCGGGGAGTGATCGCAGGTCGAGGTCATCCCCGGCGGGTGAGGACACGTCCCCGCCGGGGACAGCACACTCGGAGCAGGCGCGGGAAAGGGGAGGCCATGGACGGCATGGTGCGGATTCCCGGCGCGACCTTCCTGATGGGCTCGGATGATCACTATCCCGAGGAAGCCCCGGCGCACAAGGTCACGGTGGGCGGGTTCTGGATGGACGAGGGCCCGGTCACGAACCGGGAGTTCGGCCGGTTCGTCCGCAAGACCGGCTATGTCACCGTGGCCGAGAGAGCGCCAGATCCGGCGGAATATCCGGGCGCCCGGCCGGAACTTCTGGTGCCGTTCTCCTCGGTGTTCGTTGCGCCGCCACATCGGGTCAATCTAGCCGATCCGTACAACTGGTGGAAGCCCGTCCGGGGCGCGGACTGGCGGCATCCGATCGGTCCCGGCAGTTCCATCCGTGGTCTGCCGGACCATCCGGTCGTGCATATGACCTGGGCCGACGTGCTGGCCTACGCCTCGTGGGCGGGCAAGGAGATCCCGACCGAGGCGGAGTGGGAGCTGGCCGCGCGGGGCGGGCTTGACGGCGCCGAGTTCGCCTGGGGAGACGACCTGAACCCGGACGGGAGCTGGATGGCGAACACCTGGCAAGGTGATTTCCCGGTGCAGAACACCCGCGACGACGGGTACGAGCGGACCTCACCGGTCGGCGCGTTCCCGGCCAACGGCTACGGCGCGTACGACATGATCGGCAACGTCTGGGAGTGGACATCGGACTGGTACGCGGGTCATGCCGTCAGCGCCGCCCCCTGCTGCAGCGGGGCGGCTCGCGTACGCAGCGTTGACCAGCGGGATCCAGCGCGCATCCCGCGCAAGGTCATGAAGGGCGGATCGCACTTGTGCGCGCCGAACTACTGCCGCCGCTACCGCCCGGCCGCCCGGATGGCGCAGCCGATCGACACGTCGACCAGTCATCTCGGCTTCCGGTGCGTGGTGCGAGACAAGGCCAGCTGACCAGGTGGGAGCCGCAATCGGGCAGATTCTCCCCCTGGCCGTAGGCGTCGCGCTGAGTCCGGTGCCTATCATCGCGGTCGCGCTGATGCTGATGTCCCAGCGAGCCCGGCTGAACGGGCCGGTATTCGTCATCGGCTGGCTGATCGGGCTGGCCGTGATCGGAGTCGCCGTGCTGGCGGTCGCCGGGCCGGAGAGCGCGAGCACCCACGGCAAGCCAGCCACCTGGGTCAGCGTCCTCAAGCTGGTACTGGGCCTGCTACTGCTGCTGGTGGCGGTGCGTCAGTGGCACGGCCGCCCGCGGCCGGGGCACGAGGTCGAGGCGCCGAAGTGGATGAGCTCGATCGAGCGCTTCACGCCGGCAAAGGCGATCGGAGCGGGCGCGGTACTGTCCGGCGCCAATCCGAAGAACCTTCTGCTCGCGGTCGGCGCGGCGGCGGCCATCGCGCAAACCGGAATCGGGAGCGGCGACCAGGCCATCGCCTATGTCGTCTTCGCCCTCATCGCGACCGTGGGCGTTGCGAGCCCCGTTGTGATGTTCTTCGCTCTCGGCGACCGGTCGCAGCGGATCCTGGCCGGCTTGCGCGACTGGATGGGCCAGCACAACGCGGTCATTATGGCTGTTATCTGCCTGATCATCGGGGCCAAGCTGATCGGCGACGCCATCGGCGGCTTCAGCAGCTGACGATCTCGGCCGGCACGCCGCCTTCACAGCACCCAGCCGGTAGCATCTGGGCAGATGTGCACTTTGTAACGCTCGGGCATATGTGCACGCTGACCGGGTAGCCGCCTGCTGGCGGACGTAGCCGGTTCTAGTGCTGGTCAGCTATGTCCAGGCGGAGGGGGACGTGCACACGCACCGCTATCGGATCATCGTCGCCGGTGGTCTGAGTGAGGTCGACCGGGAGGCATTCAGCGACTTCCGGATCGAAGTCAACGGCACGAATACCGCCCTCGTCCGCGATCTGGACCAGGCAGCCCTGTACGGCGCGCTCAACCGCATCTTGTCGCTCGGCTTCGAGCTCATCGAGCTGCGCCGCCTGACCCACAGCGCGAACTAGGCTGCGCCTGCGTGATCTCGACGAGCTCCAGGCCTAGCGCTCGCACCCGGTCCAGTACGGCGTGCAGGCCGCGCTGGTCGAGATTCCCCGACAAGACGGTGACGGTCGGCTGAACCTCCACAACCATGTCGGCGAACGCCTCATGCGTAGCCGGACCGAACGAGCCGATGACCTTGATCTGGTACATGTGCCTGGTCACCAGGACCTCCTGGGATCCGAACCGCGGACCCGGCGCGCCTCCAGGAGATCGAGGCCGAGCGACCTGATCATCTCGAGCATGCCGTGCAAGGCGGCCTGGTCGAACTGGCCGGTGATGACGGTGACC
>DAIOWL010001049.1:0-2728 GCA_036758545.1 Streptosporangiaceae bacterium
CGACACGTCGGTGCTCGGCCAGGCCAGCTACTTCGTCTGGCTGAACCGGGGCAAGGAGTCGGTCGAGCTCGACGTCAAGAGCGACGACGGCCGCGCGGTCATGGCCGCGCTGCTGGCCCAGGCCGACGTATTCGTGCAGAACCTCGCGCCCGGCGCGGCCGAACGCCTCGGGCTCGACGCGGCCGGCCTGCTGGCCCGGCATCCCCGGCTGATCTGCGGCTCGGTGTCCGGCTACGGGCCGGACGGCCCGTACGCCGGCAAGAAGGCCTACGACCTGCTGGTGCAGTGCGAGGCCGGGCTGCTCTCGGTCACCGGCACCCCGGACGTGCCGTGCAAGGCGGGGATCTCCGTGGCCGACATCGCGGCCGGCATGTACGCCTACAGCGGGGTGCTGACCGCGCTGTACGAGCGGGAGCGGACCGGCCGCGGGTCCACCTTCACGGTGTCCCTGCTGGACGCGCTGGGCGAGTGGATGACCCAGCCGTACCTCTACACCGTGTACGGCGGGCGGGAGCCCCGGCGCACCGGCGCGCGGCACGCGTCGATCTCCCCGTACGGGCCGTACCAGGCCCGCGGCGGGGAGGTGTTCATCGGGTTGCAGAACGAACGCGAGTGGGCCGTGCTGTGCGAGAGGGTGCTGGCCCGTTCGGACCTGGTCACGGACGAGCGGTTCGCCAGCAACCCGGACCGGGTGAAGCACGACGACGAGCTGACCGCGATCATCGAAGATGTGCTCACGTCGATGACGCCCGACGAGGTGGTGGCCCGGCTGGACGCGGCCGGCATCGCCAGCGCCCGGCTGCGCACCCCGGCCGAGTTCGCCGCGCACCCGCAGCTGGCGGCGCGGGACCGTTGGCGCGAGGCGGATACCCCGGGCGGCCCGGTGCGAGCACTGCTCCCGCCGGTCACCGTGCCCGGCCGCGAGCCGGCCATGGGCGCCGTCCCGGCCCTGGGCCAGCACACCGAAGCCGTCCTGGCGGAATTCCTACCTGGGAGAACAGCATGACGACAGTTGAACTGCCGCAGTACCAGCACGTGATCGACGGGCGCCGGGTCGAGGCGGCGTCCGGGCAGCGGTACGACAGCGTCGACCCCTACCTCGGCGCACCGTGGGCGTCGGCCGCGGATGGCGACGCCGCCGACGTCGATCTCGCGGTGGCGGCCGCGCGGCGGGCGCTGGGCGGGCCGTGGGGCCAGCTCACCGGGTTCGGCCGGGCCGCGCTGATGCGCAGGCTCGGCGATCTGATCGCGCGGGACGCGGACCGGCTGGCCGAGATCGAGACCCGCGACACCGGCAAGCTGCTGCGCGAGATGCGCGGGCAGCTGGGCACGATCCCGCAGTGGTTCTCCTACTTCTCCGGGCTGGCGGACAAGCTGGAGGGCACCACGATCCCGGGCGACAAGCCGAACTTCCTCGTCTACACCCGGCGCGAGCCGGCCGGCGTGGTCGGCGCGATCGTGCCGTGGAACTCGCCGCTGCTGCTGCTGTGCTGGAAGCTGGCCCCGGCGCTGGCCGCGGGCTGCACGATGGTGGCCAAGCCGAGCGACTACTCCCCCGCCTCGGCGGTCGAGCTGGCCGCGCTGATGGACGAGGCCGGGTTCCCGCCGGGCGTCTTCAACGTGGTGACCGGGTTCGGGCCCGCGGTGGGCAAGGCGCTGGCCGCGCACCCGGACGTGGACAAGATCGCGTTCACCGGCTCGACCGCGGTCGGCGCGCAGGTCGCCGCGGCGGCCGCGCAGAACATCACCGGGGTGCTGCTGGAGCTGGGCGGCAAGTCCGCGCACCTGGTCTTCGACGACGCCGACCTGGACGCCGCCTGCAACGGCGTACTGGCCGGGGTGTTCGCCGCCACCGGGCAGACCTGCATGGCCGGCTCCCGGCTGCTGGTGTCACGGACCGTGCACGACCAGCTGGTGGACAAGATTGCCGAACGGGCCCGGTCGATCCGCCTCGGCGACCCGAAGGCGGCCGATACCGAGATGGGCCCGGTGGCGACCGAGCCGCAGTACCGCAAGGTGCTGTCGTTCCTGGAGGGCGCGGCCGGCGAGGGCGCGACGGTGACCGCGGGCGGCCGGCCCGACGACGCATTGGGCGGCTTCTTCGTCCAGCCGACCGTGCTCACCGGGGTCAAGCCGACGATGACGGTCGCGTGCGAGGAAGTGTTCGGCCCTGTTCTGTCGGTGATCCCGTTCGACACCGAGGAGGAGGCTATCGCGCTGGCCAACGACAGCCGGTACGGCCTGGCCGGGGCGGTGTGGACCAAGGACATCCACCGCGGGCACCGGGTGGCGCACGCCATGCGCACCGGCACCGTGTGGATCAACGCGTACCGGGTGGTCGGGCCGGACGTCCCGTTCGGCGGGTACGGGCTGAGCGGGCTCGGCCGGGAGAACGGCATCGAGGCGGTGCACGAGTACACCGTGACCAAGGCCATCTGGGTCGAGCTGACCGGCGGCACCCGCGACCCCTTCACCCTCGGATGAGCGCCGCCATGGAAGAGGTCGCGCTGATCGTGCACTACCAGGCTCTGGCTGGCCGGGGCGACGAGGTCGCCGCGCTGCTGGCCCGGCACACCGCGGCTACCCGCGCCGAGCCCGGCAACCTGGACTTCGTGGCGCTGCGCGGGACGGAGGACCCGGACTCGTTCGTGCTGTACGAGCGGTACGAGAGCGCCGACGCGTTCAAGGCTCACCAGGCCAGCCCGCACTTCGAGGGCATCGCCGTGGC
>DAIOWL010001050.1:0-2723 GCA_036758545.1 Streptosporangiaceae bacterium
GTCCGCCGCCCGGTTCCTGGCGATGGTGAACAGCCACGCCCGGAAATCCTGCTCCCCGCCGCGGAAGCGCCGCAGCCCGGTCACCACCTGGATCCAGGTCTCGCCGGCCACATCCTCGGGCTCGGCCGTGATCACCCGCAGGTAGCGCAGCAGCGCCGACTGTACGTCATGAAAGATACAGGCGAAAGCCGCCTCGTCTCCGGTCCGTGCGTTAGCCAGCGTGACCCCGAACGCCCCTCCGATCACCGATCAAGTATCGGCCCAGCGCACCCGGCGGCGCAGCACAAACGGTAGCGCTTCCGGCACAATCTTCCACTCGGGTCACTGCCATCACTGAGGGTAGGACCGCGTGGCATCCGTTGCGGCATCTGTTTGGGGTCATGAGCGCGGGGAAGTGGGCCCGGGCTGACCAGAACTCACTCAGAGAGGTGAGCCCATGAGGATAGGTGCAGGCCTTCTGCTCATCGCGGTCGGAGCCATCCTGCGGTTCGGGATCTCCACCGTGTCGACGCATGGTATCGCTATCCACACCATCGGTGACATCCTGATGCTCGTAGGCGTACTCGGTGTGGTGCTCTGGCTGGTCGTGTGGGCGCCCTGGGGCCGGAGGCAGCGGCCCGCTTACCGGGACGACGTGCCGGCCTACCGCGAGGAGCCGGTCTACCGCGAAGAGAGGTCGGTCTACCGCGCGGACGCCCCGGCCGATGAGATGCCTCCGGCAAGGTACCCGGCCGACCGTTACCAGGACGAATACCGGCGCTAGCCGATGCTGAGCTCGGGGTAGGCTCCGGGCCATGGCAACTCCTGACTCGGGCCTGCCCCGGAGCATCGGCGCGCCGGCCACTCGGGCGCTGACCGCGGCCGGCTACTCCGAGCTCAGCCAGCTCGCCAACGTGCCCGCCGCCGAGCTGTCCAAGCTCCACGGCGTGGGACCCAAGGCGCTGCGGCTGCTGCAGGAGGCGCTCCAGGTGCAGGGCAAGTCCCTGGGCTGACGCCCGGGCGGCAGCGGGAGCCAGAGGTCGGCGCTGTGCCGCGCCCCGGACGGCCGGCGACGGTAGGTTGGCCTGGTGAGCTTCAACGTCAGCGCGGACGCCTACCTGCGGTTCATGGGGCGGTACTCCGAGCCGCTCGCGGCGCAGTTCGCCGACCTGGCTACGGTCCGCGGCGGCCAGCGGGTGCTCGATGTGGGATGCGGCCCGGGCGCGCTGACGGCCGAACTGGTGCGCCGGACCAGCCCGGAGACGGTCAGCGCGGTGGAACCGTCCGGGTCGTTCGCCGCCGCGGCGCGCGAGCGGCTGCCCGGCGTGGACATCCGGCAGGCCGCGGCCGAACAGCTGCCGTTCGGCGATGCCGCCTTCGACGCCGCGCTGGCGCAGCTGGTGGTGCACTTCATGGCCGACCCGGTGGCGGGCCTGCGGGAGATGGGCCGGGTCACCCGGCCCGGCGGCGTGGTCGCGGCCTGCGTGTGGGATCACGCGGGCGGACGCGGGCCGCTGAGCGCCTTCTGGCGGGCGGTGCGCGAGCTCGATCCCGGCGCCGACGACGAGTCGAACCTGGCCGGTGTCCGCGAAGGTCACCTGGCCGAGCTGTTCGCGCAGGCCGGGCTGGGCGCGGCCGAGGTCACCACGCTGACCGTCCAGGTCCGCCAGGATGGATTTGAGTCGTGGTGGGAGACGTTCACGCTCGGCGTCGGCCCGGCGGGAGCGTACCTGACTTCCCTGCCTGCTGACCGCCAGGACGAGCTGCGCGAGCGGTGCCGACGGCAGCTACCCGAAGGTCCCTTCGAGATCAGTGCCACCGCATGGGCGGCGACGGTCCGCCCGGGCTAAGCTTCGTCGCCTGTTGCCGGTTAGCCCGGTTCATCCAAGCAGCGGGAAACGGGTCGCGAGCACGCCCAGACTGGAGCGGTCGCCGTCCGTGAGCTCGGATCTGCCGGTGGCCTTCAGCACGTAGTCCACATCGTTCCAGGCAACCGGAACCGGTTGTCCGAGGGCGCCGTCAAGCGTCTCCCGGGTGACAGCCAGCCCTGGTCCTGATGGGCCGGCCAGGCTCTTGTCGTCTGCCACCAGGTCGAGATGGTGGATAGTGGCCTCCACGGCCAGCGTGGCCAGGAAATCGGCGGCGAACAGCACGTGACCCTGGGTAGCAACCGTGACATCGGCCGGCAGCAATGCCGCGGCATGGGTCGCCGCAGCGGCGGTCTCAGCCCATTGCGCCGCGATGACCAGATCCGACTGGTACGAGGAAGCCACCCGCCGGACGAACCTGGCGTGCCCGGCATAACCTTCGGCACCGGGCCGGAACGGCTCCCAGTAGGAGATGAAGTCGACATCCGGTTCGCCGGCCGCCGGGGTCGCGAAGGTGACGAGCGCCCGCTGGGCGTCCAGCAGCATGTGGAACAGCAAGTCGGCCCGGGACCAGCCCTGGCAGCGGGAGGGCCGGGCCAGCTCATCGTCACGGAGCTTTCCCACATCATCGGTCACCGCCTGATAGGAGGCCATCATGGCCACGCGGGCGCGGTCGGCTTCGATGCGGCGCACCAGGCCACGATAAGCGACACCAGCTCGGCATTGTCGCCAGGCTCGGTCACTGGGTGGGAGGTCGGGAGGTCGGCCGCCGGGCCGCCGGGGGCTGTTACCCGGCGCGGGCGGGTGGTCCGTGGCTGTGGAGCACTTTGGTCTTGTTCTTGTTCCACGCGCTCGTCGTCCCGTCCGGGTTGACGA
>DAIOWL010001051.1:0-2723 GCA_036758545.1 Streptosporangiaceae bacterium
CGGCCGCCTTCGCGGTCACCGCGTACGTGCGCGGCGGGCGGGACAGCGACGAGGACGCGCTGTACGGCTCCCGGGCCGATGAGCGCCAGCAGCTCATCGCCCAGCGGTCGTGGGCCCTGACCGGGAAGGTCACCATGGTCGCCGCGTTCGCCGGCGTGGTGGCCGCGGTCGCGGCCCGGGCCGGCTGGTGGTGGCCCTTCGCGGTCGTCCTCGCCGTCGGCGGCTTCAGCTATCTCCTGGGCCTGTCGAACTACGGTGTCGGGGAAGAGAGCCCGGGCGATGACGCGGACGACGGGCACCAGGTGCGATCCCCGGTCAAGCGCTGACCCGCTCCAATCCGAAAGCGCGGGTCAGGGCCTCACTGTGAGGCCTGGTCAAGGGTCATCAGATACGTCCGGCCATTAGCCGGAGCGGCCAGTCTCTAGCCGAGCTTGGACGCCAGGGCCGCATAGGCGGGCTCAAGTTCCTCCCACCGCGCGTTGGCGTCGCAGCGCTCCCCGCCGGCGACGTGGGCGGCGAGGTCTTCGATGTGGACCTGTATCCCGGCTCCGTACGCGGCGAGCAGGTTCACGGGCATGCCTCGTTCTTCCAGCATCAGGATGGTGTGGTCGCCGTCGGCAGTCAGCGTGGCCTCGATGGCATGCTCATCGGCTTGGCCGTCGTGTTTGGTCATCACCAGCAGGTGCCGCGGGGGCTCGCACACCTCTACCCTCCCGGTACCTTCCCATCCGCTGGCGAAGAAGCGTGCCCGGAACTCGCCGCCTAGGCGCAGGTCGCCCTCGAACTCGCCGAGCCAGCGAGCCAGACGGCCGGGATCGGTGAGCGCCGACCACAGGTCGTCGATAGCGGTGTCGAAACGGTCCTCCATACGCACGACACCCTTGCCATCCTGCGTGTGCAGGGTGCCCACGATGCGGTTGCCCGCGGCCGCGTTGCTGGTCATGTGGTGCTCCTTCGTTCGCGTTTCCCCCTGGCCACCTCGGTGTGCAGGGCATCCAGCCGCTGCTCCCACAAGGCCCGGTACCGGTCCAGCCAGTCATCGACCTCGGCGAGCGGCTCAAGGCGGAGACTGTAGACCCGCCGCTGCGCCTCCTGGCGCACCTCGACCAGCCCCGCCTCGCGCAGCACTCGCAGGTGCCGGGATACCCCCGGCCGGGCGATCGGCAGCAGTGCCGCCAGCTCACCAGCGGTGGCCGGGCCGCGGGTCAAGGTGTCCAGCACCGTCCGCCGGCTCCCATCGGCCAGGGCCCGCAGGACAGCTTCCATGCGGTTGAATGTACCAAGCTAGTTACGTAACCGTCAAGGTACATAAGTCGGCGCAAGCTGGCGCAGGAGCGATCGGCTGAACGCGAATTGGGAGCCAGCCCGGGAGCCGCACCAGTCTGAAGGCCACACCAGCCCGGGAGCCACCCCGAAGAGCTCGTCCCGGATACACGCGATGACAAGGTCGCCGGAGTTTCAGGGCTAGCAGGCAGCACGCGAGCGAGCTAGTTCACCAGGCGACTATGTCATGAACCCGCCCTGAGCCGGCGACGGTCCCAGCCGCACCAGCGCTTCCGGGTCTGCTGTCGGCGGCTGGCCTAGGTCGCCATCTTGGTGATGGGCGGGATCTTATAGGTGCCATCCAGTACGGCGGGCTCCGGCTGGTACAGGCGCATGATCGGCCGGAACGGCGCGGCTGGGGCGGGCAGCCAGTTGCTGGTATCGGCGGGCTGGTCGTGCTGGATCACGATGGTGAGTGATCCGTCGGCATCGCGGTGCAGGCCAGGCGTACGGTCGCCGATGGAGTAGCGGCCGATGGGGTTGGCGACCAGATAGAAGTCGGGCAGGTCGTACATGGTGATGGACCAGAAGGCGCCGACGGGCGGGTCCTGATCGAACGTGAGGGTGTACCGGTTGCGTCCGTCGAGCTCGGAGCCGTCGTCGGCGGTGTAGGTCATCGGGTAGGCGGCCTCGTAGCCGTGGTTGCCCCACAGGCCGCCGCGGGCCGCCAGGGCCCGGGCCAGGTAGCTCGTGGTGCGGTCGGTCATCTTCCACCCGGGGTCATCGATGGTGCCCGGGCCGAGGTGGTCCAGGTTGTAGTCGAACATGTGGAAGGTGAGCCTCCAGCCGTTGATGACCGGTGCCAGGTTGCCGTCCTTGAGGGTGGTTTCCATCCGCTGCTTCGCCGCGTCGGCGCCTGCCGCAAGGGCACGGGCCAGATCCGGCGGGCAGTCAGCGTACGGCGAGACTGGATCGAGCAGGCCGAGCGGGGCGAACCGCTTCTGGTAGGCCTGGTCAGGCCCGGACGGCGGAAAGGCCTGCATCCAGGTCCGCATCTGCTCGAAGAAGGCCAGCCCGGCGGGGACGGCGGCCGGGGCCGGGATCCCCCTGAGCGGCGCCGGGCTGCCGTGCGGTTCGAGGGACAGCCCGTTCTGCAAGGCCTGCACGGCGGCTAGGTCGGCCGGACCGTCACACGCCCAGCGGCCCACGATCGTGCCCACCGTGGTCGGGAACTCGATCACCTGGGTTCCGGCAGGCGGGTCTCCCTGCCATCCTGGCGGGACCAGCAGGAAGGTCCCGACCCCGGTGCCCGTCGCCCGGCGGCCCACGTAGGCGAAGTTATTAGTCCATGCATCGACGAACTGCAGCACGTAATAACGTCCGGCCGTGTCCGGGACCCGAAGCTGCACCGGGCCGCCGCTGACATCGACCTGCGCGATCGAGTAGATGGTGTCGTTATT
>DAIOWL010001052.1:0-2718 GCA_036758545.1 Streptosporangiaceae bacterium
GGGAGATCGTCGCCGACCTGGCCTGCGGTGGCACGTCGCCCGAGCGCCGCTTCACGCTGGCGGCTCACCTCGGCTGAGCGCCGGATCGGCCAGCGCCGGATCGGCCGGCGCCGGACCCAGGCGAGTCAGGCGTCGCGCCTGGCCACGCCGACGAGGGCCCAGAATTGCTCCGGGTTCTCCGGCACATCGGCGGGTGAGCCGGGTCGCCATTCGGGTATCCACACCAGCCCCGGCTCCACCAGGGTGAAGCCGTCGAACAGGGCCGCGATCTCGTCGCGGGTCCGCACCCGCAGGTTCGCCGCGACCCGGCTGTTGTACACGGCGGTCGCGTTGTCCGCCGTGTCGGGCCTGACGTCCCGGCAGGCATGGCAGATGACCAGGTAGCTGCCGGGGGAGACCGCGTCGCGCAGGGTCGCGAGGATCTGCGCGGGGTCCGCGCTGTCCGGGACGAAGTGCAGCACGGCCAGCAGGAGCAGGGCCACGGGCTGGGTGAAGTCGATGAGCAGCTGGGTTTCCGGATCGGCCAGGATCTTGTCCGGCTCGCGCAGGTCGGCCTGGATCACGGTGGCGTCCGGGTTGTCCTCCAGCATGAGCCTGCTGTGCGCCACGGCGACCTCGTCGTTGTCCACGTAGACGATCCGCGATCCGGGCGCGGCCGCCTGGGCGACCTCGTGAACGTTCTGCTCCGTCGGGATGCCCGAGCCGATGTCGAGGAACTGCCTGATGCCGGCCTCGCGGGCCAGGTACCGGACGGCCCGGCCGAGAAAGGCCCGGTTGGCCCGCATCATGGCCCTGATGTTGGGGTCCACCGCGATCATCGCGCGGGCCACATCCTGATCGGCCAGGAAGTTGTGGCTGCCACCTAGCCAGTAGTCGTACACGCGGGCGATATTCGCCTTGGTGGTGTCGATCTCCGGCGGGACCCAGCCTGGCTCCACGTCAACGTCCTTTCCCGTCGGAGGCGCTCCCAGGCCATCCTAACGGCGGTGCTTTCGGTGGACCGGCGCCGCGGCGGGTGGATAAGGTTGCCCTACCCGGTTCGGGGTGGTTAGGGCCGCCAGGTCCGGGATGGCCTCTCGAGGACGCCTTCAGTATGTCCTTTCAGTATGTCCTCGAGGATGCAGCGCGACGGCAGCTGAGGTACTCAGGTGACAGAAGGACCGGACGGGGTGGCCGGCCGCCGGACCAGGCTGCCCGGCTCCGGGTCCCCGTCCGCAGCGGAGCTGAGCTCCCAGGAGCTGAGCCCTCGGGAACTGATCCCTCAGGAACTGGCCGCCGGTGCTCCGGGCCTGCTGCTGGGCGGCCGCCTGGACCTGACCGAGATCACCGGGCTGACGCTCGCGGCCATCGTCCCCGCCTTCGCC
Organism: Streptosporangiaceae bacterium; assembly: GCA_036758545.1. Classification (GTDB taxonomy): domain Bacteria; phylum Actinomycetota; class Actinomycetes; order Streptosporangiales; family Streptosporangiaceae; genus Palsa-504. Next base: position 1,365 of record DAIOWL010001052.1, read on the forward strand.
GAGGGGGCCGGCGTGTTCGTTCTCGAGCACCTGCTCGAGGGCGGCGAGCCGGTCGGCCACAGGTCCGGGGGAGAGGTCGTGATGCGCAGGCTCGGGACCACCTTCGCCCGGGCCGGCCAGCGCGTCTCGCGCGAGGCCTTCCCGCCAGGCCAGGTCATCGCGTTCGCTCCGGGCTCGCCGTACGCCCGCTGCACGGACACCGGCGGCCCGGTGACCTTCGCCGAGCCCGATGGCGCGACGCTGGAGCGGCTCCGGCCGGACGGGCGCGAGGTCGTGTCCGGCTGCAGCTCGTTCCTGGCGGTCCCGCTGACCGCGCGCGATACCGTCGTCGGGATGCTGGCGTTCGCGCGCGACCCGGGCGCGCCCGCGTTCAGCCGCCGCGACATCGCGACCGCCGCCCGGCTGGGAGCCCAGGCCGGAGCGGCGATCGTCAACGCGCTGACGCTCATGCGGCACCGGTCGATCGCCGACGCGCTGCAGCGCGGCCTGCTGGCCGCCGAGCCGCCGAAACCCTCCGGGCTGGAGGTCGCGGGGCGGTGCCTGCCGGCCGCGGGCCACGTCATCGGCGGCGACTGGTACGACATCATCCCGCTGGGCGGTGACCGGACCGGCCTCGTCGTCGGTGACGTCATGGGTCACGGGCCGGAGGCCGCGGCGGTGATGGCCCAGCTGCGCGCCGCCGCCCACGCCCTGGCGGACCTGGACCTCGAGCCAGCCGACCTGCTGCAGCGGCTGAACCGCCTGACCGAGACGTTGCAGGCCATCACGCTCGCCACCTGCGCCTATGCGGTGGTCGACGCGGGCGGTCGCACCTGCACCCTAGCCGGGGCCGGCCACCTTCCGCCCATCCTGGCCCTGCCCGACGGCACCACCCGGGTCCCCGAACTGCCCGCGGGCCAGTCGCTGGGGCTCGGCACGGCCAGCTACGGCCAGGCCCGCATCAAGCTCCCGCCGGGCGCCATCCTGGCGCTGTACACCGATGGGCTGGTGGAAAGCCGGACCCGCTCGTTCGACCAGGGCATCCTGGCCATGCGGTCGATCCTGGCCCGCGAGCACGGGCACCTGGAAGCCATCTGCGACGCCCTGATCGCGTCGCTCGCCGGGCGCTGCGAAGACGACGTCACGGTGATCCTGGCCCGGATCCCGGCCGACCGCGTCGGCTGAGCCGCCCTGGCTGAGCCGCCGCCGCCGGACGCGCCGGCTGAGCCGCCCGGTCCGCGGAGGCTGAATCGCCGTGTATCACGGGGGCCCTTTCGCCCTCTGGTTCGGCGGCGCCGCCGTACGGCTGGTTCCGGAGAACTCAGGAGTGAACCGAAATGGTTGCCGATCTGCTGAGATATATCCGTGGCAGGGG
>DAIOWL010001053.1:0-2716 GCA_036758545.1 Streptosporangiaceae bacterium
CCGCCAATCATCCAGACCACGAGGACCATTTTTACCTGCCCTTTATCGCCGTCCGGCCGCAGTTTTTCGGCCGGGGCATCGGAACGGCCTTGATGTGCGATCGCCTGGCTGCACTGGACGGCCAGGGCCTGCCCACCTATCTGGAGGCCAGCAATCGCGATAGCGCAAGGCTTTACGAGCGCCTAGGCTACAAGCGGCTTGACCGGACGACCGACATGCCGGGTGGCCCGAGCCTGTACCCCATGTGGCGTAATGCCGCCTAGCGTCAAGACCCGGCGGCATGAGTTCTGCTACCTGCGCAGGAGATCTCGTCGTTGGAAAACGGCGGCAAAATTCAATCCTTCCTGCCTTCAGTCTGTATTTCGTTCGAGAGGTCGCCTAACTCGGCCACCGTCCTCGCCGGAGGAGATGCTCGTGTCCTATATGGTCCATCGTCGTCTCATAAGTTCACCAGCATCAGCGCCAGCATCACCATCGCGGATTGCCTGGCCGGTGGAGGAGACATTCAAGACGGCAAGGACGTCCTGGCCCGGGACGCCATGTAACCGAACCTCGATCATTTACGTCCCCACGTCGGCTGCAGCGCTTTCTGAGCGGAAAATGGCACCTGCAGTGCGGGCGACCGCGCCCACCGACTCTTGGATGCCAAACTCGGGCGAAAAGGAGGAAATGAAATGGTAGAACTCATAGAGAAGTCCAAGCCGGAAAGCGGCCGCCTTGGCGCCAAGGCATTGTCGTTCCCTGATGTGATAGCGCAGTCCGTCGGGTTTATGGGTCCGGTGTTCGCTTCGGCCTTCGTGATACCGCTCGTGGTTGGAGTGGCCAGCGCGACCGGTAAGGGAGGCGGCATCGCATCCCCGCTGTCGGTGCTGATCGCCGGGCTCGGAGTCTTCGCGATCGGCTGGATCGTGTCGAGTTACGCCAAGGAGGTCCGCACCGCCGGATCGCTGTACGAATATGTGACCCGCGGACTCGGCGAGCGCATCGGGACGGCAGCCGGCTGGCTGTACTACGCGGGCGTCACCGTGCTAGCCGCCGCCTTGCTGCTGATTCTCGGCGGCTACCTGCAGTCAACCATCGCCTCGGAATTCAACGTTAACCCGCTGCCGGGGTCGGCCTGGACCCTCATATTCCTAGCGGTGGTCGCCCTGGTCCTGTACTTCGGCGTCCGGATCTCCACCCGCGTCCAACTCGTGCTGGCGCTGATCTCCATCATCGTGGTGACGGTCTTCTTCATTTCCGTCATCGTGAAGCTTGGATCGGCGAACAGCTTCAAGCCATTCCGGCCATCGTCATCCGCCGATGGCTGGGCCGGGATTTTCTTCGGAGTCCTGTACGGGATCCTGCTCTTCACCGGCTTCGAGACCTCAGCGAATCTGGCAGAGGAGACCCCCAAGCCGTATCGGCATATCCGTGCAGCAGTCTTGTCTACTGCCGGGATCGCAACAATCTTCTTCGTCTTGGCCACCTATGTCGAAGTGGCCGGCTTCCACTACAGCCTTAAGACCCTGGGGGCCGCCGCGTCAGCGCCGCTGTTCGCGCTTGGCGCCGGGAAGTCGGCCGGCGGATATGGCGGCACCTGGATCGAACGCTTGCTCGAGCTTGTCGTTCTATTCGACATGCTGGCAGTCGGCATCGGCTGCGGCGTCTCGGCTTCTCGCGGGATTTTCGCCATGGCCGGTGACGGCAGGCTCCCGCGACCACTCGCCGTGGTGTCCAAGCGCCATAGCTCGCCGCTCGGCGCCACGGTCTTCGTGACCGGCTTCTGCGCCCTGGCGCTCCTCGCCGACGTGTTCTGGAAGGGGTTGTTCGCACTGCCGGCAACTCCCCACTATGACGCCCTGTTTTCCTGGGGCTCGACCTTCGGCGGCTTCGCCCTGGTAGTGGTCTACCTGCTGATGGCGATAGGTTCCCTGCGCAGCTTCGCCCACTCGCCGCGTCGGCTGTGGCTCCTGCTATCGGCAGTCCTCGCGATCTTGATCACCGCAGGCGCCATCTTCGGATCGTTCTACAAGGTTACGAGTCCCACAGTCCTCGCACCGTGGTTCGGACTCGCCGTGCTGGTCATAGGTTTCGCCTCCACCTGGATCACACACGCCCGTAGATCCGCAGGTAGCAAGTCCCCGGCCTGACAGAAATCGCGCAGCAAATCCGGCCCAAGCCCGTCAGCTCCTAGCTGATCCGTGTCCTAGTTCACGGAGGCTCGAGGGACCCGTCGGGGCGGCGGACGCCGGCGGCCCGGCGGTCAAAGCGGAACTTGACCGGAGGGAGGCGGGATGCGGCCTTCTTGTCGAAGTTGACGCCGAAGCCCGGCTCGAGGGATGGCCAGAGGTAGCCGTCGCGCACCACCGGAGTGCCGGGGAGGACTTCGTGCGTGGCGTCGTTGCAGGTGTGCGACTCCTGGTAGCCGAACGCGGGCGTGGACACGTCGAAGGCCAGCTTGGCGGCCAACCCGACGGGCAGATATCGCCCGGCGAGCGGAACGCGGCGCATCACCTGGCGGGACCAGGTGAGTGGCCGGGGGATCGCATCCCCCGGCTCTCGCAGAGTGAAGTCGACCGCCGGCGAGGTGCCCTTGGCCGGGCCCTTTTCCGTCGGTCTCTTCCCGAACAGGGCTTGCGGGTTTCCTCGCACCCTGCTCTCCAGTGATCATTTCGGGTAGGGCTTGGTTGCCCGGCCAGCGTGGATGTCCTCATGGCAGCGGCGGCAGATGACC
>DAIOWL010001054.1:0-2697 GCA_036758545.1 Streptosporangiaceae bacterium
CGCCAATGCGACGGCTAGTACCAGCCCGGCGATCGGCACGGTGAGCGACGGCGTCCCCGGGGTGCCGACTAGCGCGGCACCCGGGCTGGTCAGCAGCGGCGCGGCCAGCCAGCCGGTCACCAGCCCCACGGCCGCGGCGGCCAGCGCCATGACCAGGTTCTCGGCCATCAGCGTCGCGGTGACCAGGCCCGGCGACGCGCCGACCGCCTTGAGCAGCCCGACCCGGCGGGTGCGCTCGGTCATCCGGCCGCCGGCCAGCACGGCCACGCTGGCGATAGCGAGCAGCGCGGCCAGCCAGGCCCCCGGGCTCAGCACCTGCTGCTCGTCCTGCACCAGCAGCGCGTCGGCGTCGGCGATGCCCGTCCACGGAACCACCTCGGCCGCCGCGACGGTGAAGCCATACCGGTCGGCGAACGCCTGCGCGGTGGCCGGGTCCCTGAGCCGCAGGTTCAGCACGTACGCGGTCACCGGGCTGGCCGACGTGGCCAGGCTCAGGGCGTCGGGTCTGGTGAGCCAGAGCAGCCCGATGTCGCGGGGCGAGTCGTTGCCAGGTGGCCCGGCGAAGCAGCCGCCGCCGGCGTAGTAGCACAGGTTCGGGTACGACGGGTTGGCCGCGGTGACCGCGATCCCCGCGACGGTGTACGGCCGGCCGTTCAGCGTGATCCGGTCGCCCACGCCGACGCCGAGCCCCGCGGCGAAGCTCCGCTCGAGCACGACCCCCTCGGGCCGCACCCAGCTTCCCGCGGTCAGCGCGGGCTGGTCGACCCGGGCCGGTGCAACGTCCCGCCCTTCCGCCTCCGCCCCCGCCACCAGGCCGTTCGCCCGGACCAGGGCACCCGCGAGCGGGTAGGGTCCGCTGGAGCCGGTCACCCCCGGAGCGCGGCCCAGCTCGCTGGCCTGGGTCCGGACCAGCTTCTGCAGCGCGGACCCGGTGGCCCGCGGCCCGGGCGCGGCAAGCGGCGGGCCGAGGTAGGCCACGTCGTCCGGCCCCCTGGTCGCCGCCCGGGTCTGCTGGTAGGGCTGGCTGGTCACCCCGTGCAGCACCAGGCCCAGGGTCAGCGTCGCGGTCGCCGCCGTGACCGCCAGCAGCATCAGTACCGCCTGGCCCGGCCGGCGGCGCAGGTCACGCGCCACCAGCCGGCCGGCCAGCCGGAGCCTGCTCATGACCGCCGGTCCAGGTCGGCCAGGGCGCCGAGGTCGCCGCGGGTCCCGCCGGTCAGCCTGGTCTCGTCGATGAAGATTCCGTCCCGCATCGAGATCATCCGGTCCGCCGTGGCCGCGATCCGCGAGTCGTGCGTGACCACGACCAGCGTCTGCCCGGCCGCGTGCAGGCTCTCGAACAGGCGGAGCACCTCCAGCGTGGCGGTGCTGTCCAGGTTGCCGGTGGGCTCGTCGGCCAGGATCACCAGCGGCTCGTTGGCCAGCGCGCGAGCGATCGCGACCCGCTGGCGCTGGCCCCCGGACAGTGCCGCGGGCAGGAACCCGGCCCGTTCGGCCAATCCGACCCGCTCGATCAGCCCGGTCGCCCGCCGCCGGGCCGCCCGCGCCGGCCGGCCCGCCAGCAGCGCGGGCAGTTCCACGTTCTCCACCGCGGTGAGCTCGTCCATCAGGTGGAAAGCCTGGAAGACGAACCCGACAGAGTCCTGGCGCAGCCGGGCCAGGGCCCGCTCGCTCATCTGGTCCACCCGGCTCCCGGCCAGCCGAACCTCCCCGCCAGACGGCCGGTCCAGCCCGCCCAGCAGATGCAGCAGGGTCGACTTCCCGCAGCCGCTCGGCCCCATGATGGCCACGGTCTCCCCGGCGGCGACGTCCAGGTCGACCCCGTCCACCGCGCGGACCAGGCCGGCGTCCTTGCCAAAGGTCTTGCGCAGCCCGCAGCAGCTGAGCAGGGCCGCATCCTCGGTCATGATCAGTCCCTTCGGCTCGTCCAGTGCCGTTCACATGCCTCGAGCCAGTGCAGGTCCGCCTGCAGCCGCAGCACCAGGCCCTCCAGCAGCAGCCCGGCCTCGGACCTGTCGGGTTCGGCCATCGCGGCGCGCTGGGCGTCCCGCAGCCGGAGCAGCAGCTCGCGGCGCTGCGCGTCCACGATCGTCAGCGGGTCGGCCAGCCGGGCCGCCGCGGCCGCGACCAGCTTGAGGTGGAACTCGGCCGGGGCCGGCCCGGGCCAGCTCACCTCGGCCAGCCAGTCCGCGACCCGCTGCTGGCCGGCCGGCGTCAGCTCGTACACCTTGCGGTCCGGCCGGTCCGGCAGCCCCGCGGACGGCTCGGACGCCACCAGCCCCGCCTTCTCCAGCCGGGTCAGCGTGACGTAGACCTGTCCGGCGTTCATCTGATCGCCGACCGGGCCGAGCGCCTGCCGCAGCCGGGCGCGCAGCTGGTAGCCGTGCGACGGCTCCTTCGCCAGCAGCGCCAGCACCACTTCCTGCTGCACGCTCGGCCTCCTACCCCGGCCTCTCGGATAACGGTTATCTATATAGATAGCGGTTATCTGCTATCCCTGTCAAGGCCATTAGCCTTGACCTCATGTCGCCGCAGGGAACGGCCGCGTACGACGGCCTGATCCCGGGAGCGAGACCGGAACCGGCTGCGGGGTTGGCCTGGCCTGGCTGGCGTCGGGCGCACGACCCGGCACCCGGCTGGCTAGCGTCGAGATAGATACCGAACGGGCCGGGCTCGTCGCATCCCTGTTCGCCGATC
>DAIOWL010001055.1:0-2689 GCA_036758545.1 Streptosporangiaceae bacterium
GTCGTCGTCTCGCGCACGCTCACCGAGGCGAGCTGGCCCGGTTCCCGCGTCGTGGCCGACGATCCGGCCGAGGTCGTCCGGCGGCTGCGGAAGGAGGAAGGCGGCGACATCGTCGTCCTGGGCAGCTCGAGCATCATCCGCGGCCTGCTCGAGGCCGGCGAGCTCGACCGGCTCAGCATCACCTTGTGCCCGGAACTGGTCGGGGCGGGAGCCCGCCTGTTCGGCGACGGCCCGGCGGGCTCGTCGTGGTCGCTGACCGAGGTCACGGCGGCCGGCAGCGGCGCGCTCTGCCTGCTCTACGACCTGATCCGGCCCGCGGCCGGCGGCGGCCGGTGATTGTCCGCCGGGTTCCGCTGATTTTCCGCGCGGGCCGACGTCTGAACATCGAACGCATTTCGTGAGAGGAAGACCGATGAACGACCGTAGTCGCTGGATCGCCCTGGTGGTGTTGTGCACCGGGATGCTGATGATCGTGCTGGACATGACGATCGTGAACGTGGCGCTGCCCACGATCCAGGCGGACCTGGGGTTCTCCCAGGCCGGGCTGGCCTGGGTGGTCAACGCCTACCTGATCGCGTTCGCCGGGCTGCTGCTGCTGGCCGGGCGGCTGGGTGACCTGGCCGGGCGCCGGAACGTGTTCCTGGCCGGCCTGGCCATCTTCACCGTGGCCTCGATGGCCTGCGGGCTCGCGGTGAACCAGGAGATGCTCATCGTGGCGCGGTTCGCGCAGGGCACCGGCGGCGCGCTGACCTCGGCGGTGATCCTGGGCATGATCGTGACCATGTTCCCCGGGCCGCGCGAGCAGGCCCAGGCGATCGGCGTGTTCGCCTTCGTCGCCTCGGCGGGCGCGGCGGTCGGGCTGCTGGCCGGCGGGATCCTCACCCAGGTGCTGAACTGGCACTGGATCTTCTTCGTCAACCTGCCGGTCGGCGTGATCACGGCCATCGCGGCCCGGCGCACCATCGCCCGCGACCGCGGCGCGGGCCTGCGGGCGGGCGCGGACGTGCCCGGCGCGCTGCTGATCACCGGCGCGATGATGCTCGCGGTGTACACCATCGTCGGCCCGGCCGCCCAGCGCGGCTGGCTGGCCGCCGAGACGCTCGGCCTGGGCGCCGGGACACTGGTCCTGCTGGCCGGGTTCATCGTCCGGCAGAAGACCGCGCGGCACCCGCTGATGCCGCTGCGCATCTTCGCCTCCCGCAACGTGACCGGCTCGAACCTGGTCCAGGTGCTGGGGACCGCCGGGATGTTCGGGATGTTCTTCCTCGGCTCGCTGTACCTGCGGCAGATCATGGGCTACGACCCGCTGCAGATCGGGCTGGCGTTCCTGCCGGTCGCGGTGGTCATGGGCGTCCTGTCGGTGCGGTACACCGACCGGCTGGTGATGCGGTTCGGCGCCCGCACCCTGCTGTTCCCCGGCCTCGGCCTGATCGCCGCCGGACTCGGCCTGTTCGCCCTGGCCCCGGCGCACGGCAGCTCGTTCCTGGTGCACGTGCTCCCGGTCACGGTGCTGATGGGCACCGGCGCGGGCCTGTGCTTCCCGGCGCTGATGACGCTGGCCATGTCGAGCGCCACCCCGCAGGACGCCGGGCTGGCCTCGGGCCTGGTCAACACCACCGCCCAGATCGGCGGCGCGCTCGGCCTGGCCGTGCTGGCCACCGTGTCAGCCTCCCGGACCAACGCGCTGATCGCGCAGCACCGGCCGACCGCGGTCGCCCTGACCGAGGGTTACCACCTGGCCTTCTGGATCGCGTTCGGCCTGGTCGTCGCCGCCGCCGCGGTCGCCGCCGCGCTGCTGCGGCCGCAGCGGACCGCCGCGGCCGAGCCGCAGCAGGCCCGCGAACTCGTCCCCGCTATCCAAGCCGACTGAGCCAGATCGACCGGCCGCCGCCCGAGCGTCGCAGGGGCACGCTCGGGGCGCGGACCGGATGATCACGACGCCGCTGGCAGGCCGAACTGGGCCTGCCAGCGGCGTCCGAGCAGGGCGGCGCGGGCCGCGAGCCACAGGCCCAGGGCCACCCAGATTCCGGCCAGGCCCAGCGAGTGAAAGACCAGCACCAGCGCTGCCACCGGGACATAGGCCGCGATCGCGAAGATCATCGCGCGGCGCATGGCCACGTAGTCCGAGAGGCCGAGGATGAGGCCGTCCAGCACGAAGGCCAGCGCGGCCATCGGCTGGGTCAGCGCCGCCACCAGCAGGGCCACCGTGGCGGCGTGCCGGATCGCTATGTCGGCGGTGAACAGGGCGGGCACCCAGAAGGCCAGCCCGGCGGTGACCACGCCGAGCGCGATCCCGGCGATGAGGCCCAGCCGGAGGCAGCGCCGCCCGACCCGGTGCGCGCCGTCCGGGTCGCCGGCGCCGAGCGACGAGCTGACGTAGACCTGAGCGGGTACCGCCAGCGCGTCGAGCAGCAGCGCCAGCAGGTACCAGACCCGCATCGCGATCTGCTGGCCGCCCAATGCCACGGGACCGAGCCGGGCCGCGATCGCGGTCGTGGTCAGCGGGACGACGCCGAGCGCGATCGTCCGCACCGACAGCTGATGCCCGTCCCTGAGCAGGGCGGCGACCTCGGCGCGGCCGGGCCGGCGGGGCCGCACGGCCGCGCGCCGGGAGGCCGCGCCGTACCACGCGGCCGCCGCGACCTGGGCGATCACCGTGCCCCAGGCCGAGCCGAGCAGGCCCAGCCGG
>DAIOWL010001056.1:0-2687 GCA_036758545.1 Streptosporangiaceae bacterium
GTTGCGTCCCGGGCAGCGGCAAGCGAAACTCGCAGCCATGACATCCAGCATCGACAGTAATCCCGAGGACGAGTACGCCGACGACGAGTACGCGGACCACGATGCCGAGGATCGCGGGCAGCCATCGACGCCAGCTGGTATTCCCGACGAGGAGCCCGAAGAAGACGTGCTCGAACAACGCCAGGAGGTCCCGTACCGCGAAGACGACCGGTTACAGGCGGGCGGACTCGCGGTTCCAGCGGTGCGCCTCCAGGCCGGCGTGCCGCGTCACCTGCTGCGCAGGTAGTCGTGGACCAGGCGGATGGCGATGGAACCCTCGCCGACGGCCGAGGCCACGCGTTTCACGGACCCGTACCGGACATCGCCGACCGCGAAGACGCCAGGCAGGCTGGATTCCAGGAACATCGGCAGCCGCCGCAGCGGCCAGTCCCCGGCCGGCCGGCCGTCATCCAGGAGGTCGGTCCCGGTTACCACGAACCCCGACCGATCGCGGCGCACGGAATCGGGCAGCCACTGGGTGCGCGGCTCGGCCCCGATCAAGACGAACAGGGCTCCCGCCCCGACCGTTTCGGCCGCACCGGATTCCAGATCGGTAAGGGTCAGGCTTTCCAGGCGGTTCTGCCCGGCGCCGCCGGTCACCGCGACGCGGCAGCGGACGGCGATGTTAGGGGCCGCGTCGATCTCCCGGATGAGGTACTCAGACATGCTGTCCGCCAGGGAGCGGCCCCGGACGAGCAGTGTCACCTGCGCGGCGTATTTAGCGAGGTGGACCGCTGCCTGCCCGGCGGAGTTGGCGCCACCCACCACGAAGACCTCGCTGCCTTGCACGGCCTTGGCCTCTGAGGCCGCAGCCCCGTAGAAGACGCCGACCCCGGTCAGCGCTTCGAGTTCGGCTATGCCAAGACGCCGATAGGCCATGCCGGAAGCGACGACCACCGCCCCACTGCGGATCTCGGTGCCGTCAGCCACGGTGACCACGAGCTCCGAGCCCTCAGGGCGCAGGCTGGTGGCCGGGTTGCCGTACACGTACTCCGCGCCGAAGCTCGACGCCTGCGCGTAGGCCCGCACGGCTAGGTCTCCGCCGCTGACCCCGGACGGAAAGCCGAGGTAGTTACGAATCAGCGAGCTGGTACCGGCCTGGCCACCGATGGCTTCCGGCTCTACGACCACGGTGGACAGCCCCTCGGATGCGCCATAGACCGCCGCCGCAAGGCCGGCCGGCCCGGCCCCGATCACGGTCACGTCGTAGCGGCCGCTGCCTGGCTTGGTTGACACGCCGAGAGCCTCAGCGAGTTCTGAATTGGACGGGTCGGCCAGGACCCGGCCATCGAACATCACGACCGTCGGCAGGGTCTTCGCGGATCCCTGGTCCAGCAGGCGCTGCCCTTCCGGGCTGTCGGGCGGGTAGAAGCTGAACGGAACGCTGTTGCGTCCGAGCAGTTCCCGGAGCTCATGCGACCGCGCGGCCCACTCCTCTCCGACGACGCGAACCACCTCGATCCCGGGCAGGTTCGAGCGGCCCCACTCGCCGAGCTGCTCGGTGACAGACCGGTGAAAGACCTCGTCCGGTGGCGTCCCGGGCCTGACCATGTAGGCATCGAGGTCGCCGAGGACGGTCGCCTGCACGACCGCCTTCATGCTCGCCCGATCGCCCCAGCTGATAAGCAGTACCCGCCTGGCGGTCGGATAGAGCGGCCGAACGCGCGCCAGCAGCTCCGTTCCTGTCGCATCGCGCAGCCACTGACCGGCGAGCACCAGACTGACCTGGTCCTGGCCGTCGCGGAGCTCACCCAGGGCGTCGAGCGCCTCCTGAACCGACCCGGCCACCACGACCCGGTAGTCAGCCCCGTAGCGCTTACCCAGCTCCGCCTCCACGCGTCCGCGCGTCCGCGGGTCGTCCGCCAGCAGCACAACCGGCTTATCCATCAACCCCCCATCGAGGAAAGTCACACCAACTGTAACTGTGGCGGCGCGCCCGCCCGGGCGCCGTCCTGGCAAGATAACGGCATGGAACGTGTGCTTGGCATCGGCGGGTACTTCCTGCGCGCCGCCGACCCGGCGGTCCTGAGCGCGTGGTATCGCGATTGCCTGGGCCTGGACGCCGACGAGAACGGCCTGTGGCGTCAGGAATCCGGGCCGACGGTGTTCGCGGCGTTCGAGTCCGGGACCGACTACTTCGGGTCCCGCGCCCAGCAGACCATGCTCAACTTCCGGGTCCGCGACCTCGATGCGATGCTCGCGCAGTTGCGCGCCAAGGGCGCGGACGTGGCCGCGGAAACGCAGGACATGGAGGGCATCGGCCGGTTCGGCTGGGTCACCGATCCTGAGGGCAACCGGATCGAGCTCTGGCAGCCGACCTAATCCCTTGATGTGCTATCCCAGCTGGTCGCGGCGGCGTATCAGGGAGGCGGTCTCGGCGGTGTTGCCCGCCAGCTCGATGGCTTTGTCGTACGCCGCGCGCGACTGCTGACTGCGGCCCAGCCGGCGCAGCAGCTCGGCGCGGGTCACATGGTAGGCGTGATAGCCGGCCAGCCCGCGCTCGAGACGGTCGACGGCGGCCAGTGCCACCTCCGGGCCGTCAAGCTCGGCGACCGCGATGGCCCGGTTGAGGGCGATGATCGGCGAGGGGTCGAGGCGGACGAGCTGGTCGTAGAGGGCGACGACCTGCGACCAGTCGGTGTCGCGTA
>DAIOWL010001057.1:0-2684 GCA_036758545.1 Streptosporangiaceae bacterium
GCTTGCCGGGGCTTCTGCTCCCCGCGCCGCGTACCACTGCCCCGCCGGGTTCAGCGGAACCCCGCTAGCCCCGCCGGCCACAGCTGCCTCCGCGGGTGAGTGGGCTAGTGGGGGCTGGGGCCCCTTACCCCCGTCTATTGGGGGTGGTGGGCCACGCACCTCAAACGGAATGGGGGCGGGGGGCCACGCACCTTGTGCGGGCGCCTCGTAGAAACCCGGTGAGCCACATATGGAACTTCCGGCGCAAAAGCACGAGTGAGCCGTGATGCGCATGCGAAGGGCGGGCGCCGAGCGGCGCAAGGGGCGCGCGGGCTGAATCCAGTGAAGGGATGGTCAGGAGGCTGGTTCGGCCGGGGCCGGTTCGGCGAAGGCTGCTTCGGCGGAGGCTGGTTCGGCGGAGGCTGGTTCGGCGGAGGCTGGTTCGGCGGAGGCTGGGCCTGGCGCTATCGGGTTCGGCTGGGCGCCGCCGTACCTTCGGTCGCGGCTGGCGAAGATCTCGCAGGCGTGCCACAAGTGGCGTCGGTCGAAATCGGGCCAGAGCGTGTCGAGAAACACCAACTCGGCGTAGGCGGACTGCCAGAGCAGGAAGTTCGAAAGGCGCTGCTCGCCGGAGGACCTGACGAAAAGGTCCACTTCGGGAATCGACGGCTCGTCCAGATAGCGGGCGAACACCTTTTCGTCGATCTTGTCCGCCCGGATCTTTCCGGCGACCGCATCCGCGGCGATAGCGGCGGCCGCGTCGGCGATCTCGGCCCGGCCTCCGTAGTTGACGCAGAATTGCAAGGTCAGCACGGAATTCCCGGCCGACATCCGCTCAGCCTGCTCGAGCTCGCGGATCACGCTGCGCCATAGCCGCGGTCGCCTGCCTGCCCAGCGGATGCAGACACCCATCTCGCTCAGCAGGTCACGGCGGCGGTGGATGACGTCGCGGTTGAACCCCATCAGGAAGCGGACCTCGTCCGGCGAGCGCCGCCAGTTCTCGGTCGAGAAGGCATACGCCGACAGATAGGGGATGCCGAGCTCGATCGCTCCCATGATCACGTCGAGCAGCGAGGACTCGCCTTGCTTGTGCCCCTCGGTCCTGGGCAGACCCCGTTTCCCTGCCCACCGCCCGTCGCCGTCCATGACCAGGGCCACGTGCCTCGGGACCAGGTCGGGCGGTATGTCCGGCGGCTTCACGCCGCTCGGATGCGGATCGGGCGGTCGTACGCCCCGGGTCCCCATCAGACACGCTCCACATGTCGAAGCGAACGGATCGAATGCTCCAGGTGCCACTGAAGGTACGCGGCCACAAGACCGCTGCACTCTACCCGGTGCCTGCGCTCGCTGCGATCGGCCACGTCCCAGTCGCCGCTCAGCAACGCGAGCATGAGGGCCACGGTCGGCGCCGCGGGCGAGGCCGCGCCGGGCGGCCGGCACGAGGCGCACACCATGCCCCCGGCCGCGACGGCAAAGGCCGGCAGCCGCCGGCCGCTGCCCGTCGCCCCGCTTTCAGGTGCACCGCAGCGGGCGCACTCCTGCAGGGCGGGGGCATAGCCCGCCACCGCGAGCGAGCGCAGCAGGAAGGCGTCGAGAACGAGGCCGGGAGCGTGCTCCGCGTCCCCGAGGGCGCGCAGCCCGCCGATCAGGAGCAGCAGCTGGCGCAGCGCGGGCTCCTTCTCCACCGGGGTGAACCGCTCGGCCGTCTCCAGCATCGCCACGCCGGCGGTGTAGCGAGGATAGTCCCCGGCCAGCGGCTGGCCGTAGGGCCTGATGACCTCCGCCTGCGTGATGATGTCCAGCGAACGGCCCGTGTGCAGCATCAGGTCGACGTGCGTGAACGGCTCCAGCCGGGCGCCGAACCTCGACTTGGTCCGGCGCACGCCCTTGGCCACGGCGCGGATCCGCCCGCTGGTGCGGCCGAGGATGGTGATGATCCGGTCCGCCTCGCCCAGCTTCTGCGTCCGCAGCACGATCCCGTCGTCCCGGTAGAGCTGCACTTACCCATTCTCCCGCATGGCAGGGACAATCAGCCCGGCGATGGCAGTTCACCCTGGGACGATCGCCGGGCCGGGGCGCGCTTGACCTCGATGCCGCCCATCACCGCGACGCCGGTAATGCGGATGCGCGGCGCCCCGGGCGCACCTGGACCCTCCCCGCCGTGGTCCACGCCGCCCATCACGCCGAACGCGCCGACCTCCACCTCCGCGTCCTCGGGCACGGTGATCTCCATGCCGCCCATCACCGCGACGGCCTTGATAACGGTCTCGGCCTCGGCGAATGAGGCATCGCGCATGTCCAGCTTGATCCCGCCCAGCGTCGCGACGGCCGTGTACTCCGGCGGCACGACCCACTGGCCGTCCCGGCTCGCCCCGCCCAGGATGGCGAGTGAGAGCTTGAACCGGGGCGTGCCGCCGATCCTCCGCCGCGCCGGGGCCACGGCCGCCGCCGCATCCTGCGCAGCCGGGAGGTCACGGGTGACCGGGACCAGATCGGCGAAGGTCTTGGCGTTGTACACGCTGGTCAGCCGTTCGTCCAGCTCGTCGACTGTGATCCGGCCCTGGGCGTGGGCCTCGCGCAGCACCTCCGCGGCACGGTCCCGATCGATGTCGGATATGCGCAAGTCGGGCCGGTTGTCGGGCGAATCGCTCATGCGCTCAACCTTAGCGATCATGAGCGATCACGAAGCGATCCGGCGGGGGCGG
>DAIOWL010001058.1:0-2679 GCA_036758545.1 Streptosporangiaceae bacterium
CCCTAAGGCACCATGAATCTCACCTGCCACATTGGGCGCAGTAGTGAATTCGGGGTTGCGGAGGTCGGTGGGGCGCGGGAGGTGGCTGTCTGCGCGGGAGGTGGCTGCCGGAGCGGCGGGTAGTGGAGGGTTGGCGGGCGGATGGCGGGCGCGGGGGCTAGTCGCAGGTCATGGTGGAGACGGCGGTGGTGGAGTGCTCGCCGGCCTGGGCGTCGGCGTGGACCTGGGCGGCGGTGAGGGCGAAGCCGGTGTCGTCGACACCGACCGCGGCGGCGAAGACGACGCCGTAGACGGTGCCGTCGGAGGCCAGCAGCGGCCCGCCGGAGTTGCCCGACTCGACCACGGCCCGGATCTCGTAGATCTGCCGGGTGACCGTGGCGGTCTGGTAGATGTTCGGGCCCTGGGCGTTCTGGATGCCGCCGATCCTGGCGGGCACGGCGTGCAGGCGCGTCGCGTCCAGCGGGTAGCCCGCGACCACGGCGCTGGCGCCGGGGTTGGCCTGGCCGGCGAAATGGAGCGGGCTCAGGTTGAGCCCGGGCACGTACAGCACGGCCACGTCCACCTGCGGGTCGTAGAACACCACGGTGGCGTCGAGCCGCTGGCCGGCCGTGGTGGTGACGATCTGCTGCTGCGTCACCCCGGCTACGACGTGCGCGTTGGTCATGACGTGGTTCCGCGAGATAACGAAGCCCGAGCCCTCGATGGCACGCCCGCAGCTCGGCGCGATCCCCTGGATCCGGACCACGCGGTTCGCGGCCGCGCGGAAGCCCGCGCTGTTCAACACGTTCTGGTCGGGAGCCGGGATGGCCAGGATGCGCTCCGCGCCGATGCCGCTGAACACCTGGGCGTAGGTGCTGTTGTTGGCCAGCAGCCTGCGGAAATCGCTGAACATCGTCTTGGCGGGCGTGGGCATGAACTTGTCCAGCGTCTGCAGCGCCAGGGAGTTGTTCACCTGCTGGTCGACCACGGGGAACGGGGACCCGTTCAGCACCGAGCCGACCACCCACGCGATCAGCAGCACCGAGATCATGCTGACCACCGAGCCGCCCACCGAGTCGAGGGCGGTCGCCGAGCGCCAGGTCACCGTGGACCGCATGGCAGCGCCGATGGACGAGGCGATGAACTGCCCGATCACGGCGAAGCTCACCAGCAGGACGACCGCGATGATGTCCTGCTGGGTCTGGCCGCCGACCAGGGCGCGGGAGATGGCCGGGCCGAACTCGGCGCCGAGCAGGGCGCCGCCGACGAAGCCGAGGAAGCTGAGCACACCGACGATGAAGCCCTGCCGGTATCCGGACACGGCGAACGCGGCCACGATCACGATCAAGATGAGGTCGAGCACATCACCGCGCACGAGCTAACGGTATAGCGTTTTCGCCGTTGTCAAGGCCGCCAGCGAATTTCACATGTCGGCGACGACGCCGGCGTCCCAGGGCTTCTCCCAGCCGCCCAGCGCGAGCAGCCGGTCCACAAGCAAGGCGGTGAAACCCCAGATGAGCAGCCCGCGCACCCGGAACGCGGGGCTGCTCCGCCCGGTGGGCATCCGGAGCGTCAGGCGGGTGGCGGGATCGGCCAGCTCGGCCACGCTGACGCGTTCCACCGCGGCCACCTCGCCCGCGTCGACCGGGGCCACCGCGGACGGCGTGCGCCACCAGGCCAGCACCGGGACGACCCGGAACCCGGTCCGCTCGATGAAGACCTCCGGGAGGGTCCCCACCACGTCGACGCCGCCGGGATCCAGGCCGACCTCCTCGGCCGCTTCGCGCAGCGCGGCGCCGACCGGACCGCCGTCACCGTCGTCGATGGCGCCGCCGGGGAAGGCCGGCTGGCCCGCGTGCAGCCGGAGGCCGTCGCTGCGCTGGATAAACAGCAAGTCGGGACCGTTCGGTCCGTCGCCGAACAGGACCAGCACGGCGGACGGCCTGCCGCCGGTGGCGGGCGGCGCGAGCGGCGCCGGGACCTCCATCGTCCCGGCCGCGCGGGCCAGCCGGAGCAGCCAGGACGGGGCCGGCTCGCGGCCCGGGGTCACGAGAACGGGCCGGGCTTGACGAGCTTCGCGGCCACCTTCGGGTCGGTGGGCCCCTCGCCGTAAGAGGGGCACAGGTGGGCCAGCCCGCAGGCGCCGCAGGCGGGGCGGCGCGAATGGCAGACCCGCCGGCCGTGCCAGATCATCCGCTGCGACAGGTCGGTCCAGTCCTTGCGCGGGATGAGCGTGGCCACCTCCGCCTCGACCTTTACCGGGTCCAGGTCCGTGGTCCAGCCGAACCTGCGGGCCAGCCGCCCGAAGTGCGTGTCCACGGTGATGCCGGGGATGCCGAAGGCGTTGCCGAGCACCACGTTCGCCGTCTTGCGGCCCACGCCGGGCAGGGTGACCAGGTCCTTCAGCCGCCCCGGGACCTCCCCGCCGAACCGCTCGCAGAGCGCCTGCCCCAGGCCCATCAGGCTGGTGGTCTTGGCGTGGTAGAAGCCGGTCGACTGGATGATCTTCTCGAGCTCCTCGCGGTCGGCGCTCGCGTAGTCCGCGGCCGTGGGGTAGCGCCCGAACAGCGTCGGGGTCACCAGGTTGACCCGCTTGTCCGTGGTCTGCGCGGACAGGATCGTCGCGACGAGCAGCTCGAGCGGAGTCGTGAAGTTCAGCTCGGTGTACACGTCGGGATAGAGCACGGCCAGTTCCCGGGC
>DAIOWL010001059.1:0-2674 GCA_036758545.1 Streptosporangiaceae bacterium
GCCAGCGTCGAGGCGGCGAGCTCGTGGTCGGCCAGCAGCACGAGCGCCGCGGACAACGCCCGCATCAGCCCGGGCGCCGGACGGCGCTGCTCACTTCCGGCGCAGAGCCTCGACCACAGCCGCCCGGCCACGGGCTCGGCCGCAGCTGAGGTGACATCGCCGGGCAGGCAGTCCACCATGCCGGCGATGATGTTCTGCCCGGCCGCGATCACGGCTGGGCGGTCGAGCTGGAGCCGGAGGGGGTCGGTCGTCGCCATGGCCGGGACGATGACCTGGAGCCGCTCGAGAGGAAGCGTCCCGGCGGGCAGCGCGGCCTGCGCGGCCCGGCCCGCCGCGAGCGCCGCGGGCCGCGCCCGCCAGGGTTCCCGCCCGGATTCCCGCCCCGACGGGAACTCGCCGGTCCAGAGCAGCTCGGCGACCTCCTCGAAGGTCCGGCTGACCGCGAGGCGGGTCACGTCCAGGCCGCGGAACCTGAGGCTGTCGCCGGTGATCTCGGTGATGGCCGACTCGACCGTGATGTCCACGACCCCGGCGGGCCGCCGCGGGCGCCCCCGGCGCGCCAGCTGCTCGACCTCCTCGGCGCCGAACAGGCTGGTCCGGCCGTCCGGGGCCCGGACCCGGCTCAGCACTCCGCGGCTGACGTAGGCGTACAGGGTGGCGGGCTTGACGCCGAGCCGCCGCGCGGCCTCCGCGGCGGTCAGGTAGTCAGCCATGCTCCCCCCGAGGGCGCGTCCGGATATTGAATTTAATCAATATTGATGAGAGTTCATTTTTTGTCAATTTTCGCGTCTGAACCAGTCGGCGGCGGCGGACGTGTCAGGTACGGCGGGGGAACCGCTCCGGGGCGGCAGGGCGACAGCGGTCGCGGCTCCGGGGTGCTGAGCGGGTCGGAGGGCAATGGCATGTTTCCTGTGGCCGTCATGGCCGGCGCGGGGTGGCTGTTCCTGTTCGTCGTCCTGCTGATCGTTCCGCCGCGCAGGGGCAGGACGCCGATGCCGGACCCGGGCGATGTGCCGCCGGCCGTGGTCAGCCTGCTGGCCCGGCGGCTGGAGCGGTCCGGGTTCGGCGCGACCCTGGTCGACCTGGCCGCGCGCGGCTGGTTCGAGGTGCGCGCTCCCGCCGGGCCCGCCGGGTCCACAGGGCCGGGAGGACCGGCCCTGTGCGTGGTCCCGGCCGAGACGCCGGACGGGCCGCTGACGCCGTTCGAGCGGCGCGTGGTGGCGCACGTGGCCTTGCGGGCGGGCGCCCGCGGCGAGGTTCCCGCCCCGGCCCTGTCGGACGGGTTCGGCGGCGGCGAAACCGAGTTCATGTCGGCGTTCCGCGAGGAGGTCGACGCCGAGGCCCGGCGCCTCGGGCTGACCAGGTCCCGGCTCAGCGGACGGCGGATAGGGCTGCTGCTCCTGCTGCTGTTCGTCCCGGCGGCCGCGCTGATTCCCGTCGCGGCGCACGGGCGCGGGCTGGCCTACGCGGGCGGGCTCTACTTCGCAGGGCTCTGGGTCACCGTCGGCGTCGGGGTCAGCCGGCGTCGCAGCGCGTCCGGCCAGGCGGTGCTGGATCACTGGCGTTCGGCTGCGCCAGGCGCTGTTGGCCTGGCCGCCTCCGGCGGCGGGGACCGAAGGGTGGTCGCCTACGCGGCCGCACTCGGCGCCGCCCCGGCCGCGCTGGCGGTCTTCGCCCAGCAAAGCACCAACGTGGCATGGTCCAGCTACCGCGGCGGCTGGCAGCTGCTCGAGATCGAGACGAACACCTGGTCGTGGCCGTGGGGCTGCGCCGTCTCGGTGGCGATCGCGCTGGGCCCGGTCCTGTACTTCGCCGCGGCCATCTGGCTGGGCACGCACGGCATGGTGCTGCTGGCCGAGGAGATGACCGGCCTGGTCGTGGCGGCCGGCATCGCCGGCGGGCTGGCGGTGCTGGCGCGCCGGGCGGCGTTCCCGCGGGTCGCCGAGTTCGACGGCCAGGTGATCAGGCAGTGGATGGTCTCCGGTGACAGCGACAGCGAGGACGAGTACCACGTGGCGATCGACGACGGGACGCGCGATAAGGCGTGGGACGTGTCCATCGGCGCCGAACGGTACCGGCGCCTGCCTCCGGGCACGTTCGTGCACGCCCGGGTGAACCTGCGCAGCCGGTCCGACGTGACGGTGGAGCCGGTGGAGCCGCCGGCCGTCGCTCACCCGCTGGCCAGGGTCGCGGCCGACCAGGTGCGAGCGGTTACCAACGGCTTGCCGGACCCGGCGGACCTGGTGCTGGAGACCGAGGCGGCCGCGATCCTCGGCGGCAAGGTCCGCGGCAGCCACCTCGACGGCGCGCCGGGCCGGACGATGGTCTGGCAGCCACCCAGCACGGGGCGGCCCATGCTGCGGGTCGAAGTGCGGCACGCGGCGGACGCGCGGCGGGTGCCGCCCACCGCCAGGCCCGCACCCGGCGTAGCGGACGGCTACCTGGTCAGCCAGGGCGCCGCGGTAACGGTCTCCGCCCTGACCGCGCTCATCAGCCTCCACGGCTCGGTACACATCGCGTCCGAGGCATCGCTGGCCGGGCTGCTGCCCGTCGTAGAGGGGCGGCTCCGCGAACTGGCCAGAAGGATTGATTTTAATCAATATTGACCATAGATTGATGCGTTCGTCAATCTGGAATCATGCCAACGATTCATTTTCTCGACGTGACCAACCGG
>DAIOWL010001060.1:0-2674 GCA_036758545.1 Streptosporangiaceae bacterium
TCAGCGGCGGACCGGTCAGCCGGCCGGCCCGGTCGACCCATATCCGCGTGCTGTGCCCCGCGGCCGCGATGGCCGTGACGAGCAGCTCACCGGTCCTGAGCCGCCCGTCCGGTGCCCGCCAACGGGCCTCGACGGCGAAATCGGATGCCGACCCGTAGCCACTCAGAACAGGTGCCGCCCGCAACAGCGTGGCCGTGACCTGGTGCAAGCTGGCCTGCTGCGCCTGCGTGTCCCGCACGGCCGAGGCATGAGCCCAGCTCCCGGCGGCGTGCGCGGTGAACGGGGCGGTGGCGAGAAACGCGGCGAGTAGCACGCCGAGCACCACGGTCTCGGCGCGGTCGGACCCGCGCCGCAGCGGGTTCCCGTCCAGCCGCCGTCCGCGCAGCAGCCGGGCCAGCCAGCTCGTTCCGAACCGGCGTCCTAGTCTCGTCATCATCGTCGACACCCCCTGCGGACACGGTTTACGCCGTCTACCCTCCGCTGCTGCCGTCCGTGCGGCCAGGGGCCTTTGGTCCCGTCCTTTCGTGCCCATCGCCGCTACTCGGCGGGGCGCCCGGCCCTGCAGGCTACGGAAGGACTGCACCTGCGAGGAGGAAGAGAATCATGACAATCAGGGTGGGCATTAACGGCTTCGGCCGGATCGGGCGCTCGTTCACGCGCTTGGCGCTGGAGCGGACCGACCTGGAGGTGGTAGCGGTCAACGACATCACCGACGCGGGCACGCTCGCGCACCTGCTGGCGTTCGACTCCACCTACGGCCGCCTCGGCCGCACCGTGGAGCACACGCCGGATTCGATCATCGTCGACGGCAAGCCGATGGCGGTCCTGGCCGAGCGCGACCCGGCCGAGATCGACTGGGGCAAGCTCGGCGCGGACGTCGTCATCGAGTCGACCGGTAAGTTCCGCACCCGCGACGGCGCGGCGCTGCACCTGAAGGGCGGCGCGCGGAAGGTACTGATCTCGGCACCAGGCAAGGGCGTCGACGTGACCATCGTGCTCGGCGTCAACGACGGCGACTACGACCCGCAGCGGCACGACGTGATCTCCAACGCGTCCTGCACCACCAACTGCGTGGCCCCGATGGTCAAGGTGCTGAACGACTCGTTCGGCATCGAGCGCGGCTTCATGACCACGATCCACGCCTACACCGGCGACCAGATGCTGCTCGACGGTCCGCACAAGGACCTGCGCCGCGCCCGGTCGGCGGCGGTCAGCATCGTGCCCACCACCACCGGAGCGGCGAGCGCCGCCGGCCTGGTCATCCCCGCGGTGGCCGGCAAGCTGGACGGAGTGGCCATCCGGGTCCCGGTGGAGGACGGGTCGCTCACCGACCTCGCGGCCGTGCTCGGCCAGGACGTCACCGCCGCCGACGTCAACGAGGCGTTCGCCGCCGCGGCGTCCGGGCCCATGGCGGGCATCCTGCGGTACAGCACCGACCCCATCGTCTCCCGTGATGTGATCGGCGACTCCGCGTCGTGCGTGTTCGACTCGCCCCTAACCCAGGCGTCCGGGACGCTGGTCAAGGTGTTCGGCTGGTACGACAACGAGTGGGGCTACACCTGCCGGCTGGCCGACCTGGCTGCCCTGGTGGGCACCCGGCTGTAGCGCTCAAACCGACAGGGCCCCCGGCGCGCCGGGGGCCCTGTTTCATGGTCGTGATCATGGAGCATGCCGCAGCTCGATGCGGCGGCCGGTGATCTCACGGGGCACGATCCGCACGTAGACCTCGCGCTCGCCGCCGGGCCACGGCCAGACCGCGGCGTCCTCTTGCAGGCGGCGCAGCTCCGCCGGGTGTGTGACGCGGTGCGCCGGTCCGCGCACCAGCACGCTCCAGCCCTGGCAGAGGGCCTCGTCGATGTGATCGACCTCCAGGGCGGTCAGCTCGTCGGCGTGCCCGTCGATGACGGTGCCCTCGGCCGTCCTGACCACGATGGTGTCGGCCAGCACGGCGAAGTTGACCGGCACCACGACCGGGCCAGAACTCGTGCTGAATGCGATCCGCCCGACGCCGCCGGGCGTGATGAGCCGGCGGCACTCGGCCGGCATCAGCTTGCTGATGAAGCGCATGTCGGCTAGGGGGCGCTGGCCGGGCGGCACGTTCGCGCCGGCGCCGAGCAGCGCGGCCGGTGTGGTCCGCAGGGCCGAGGCGAGCTGCCTGAGCGCGGTCGGGGCCGGCCGGGCCGGGTACCGCTCCAGGTACTCCAGGTACCGCAGGCTTAGTCCGGCGCGCGCCGCCAGCTGCGCCTGGCTCAGGTGCAGTTCGGCGCGTCGTTGCGCGACCCGCCTGCTCAGGTCGCCGGGGTCGGGCGGTGACGGCCATCCGTGGTCGTCGTGCCCGGGTTCCGGCCTGGTCATGGTGTTAATGGTCATCGGGATCGCGGTGCCGTGCGGGCACCGCTTCACCTCCTCGGCTATGTCAGCGTGCCGTGCGGTGATACCGCCCTCACATCACCCACCCTCAGCGGGGCGAAGCCCGGCAGGCAGTGCCCTCCGCCACCTCCGGGCGGGACGTTGGTCCATCGCGCCCTGGCCGGATCGACGGCGGGCCATAGTCCGGTCAGACAGGGACCTCCGGCTCTGGCCCGGGCCGGGAACCGGAGTCAGGCTGAGACTCGGACAACTAGCTTGGCGGTGGTATCCATGATCGACGTCACGGCAGAGGCCCTGGCCGCAC
>DAIOWL010001061.1:0-2673 GCA_036758545.1 Streptosporangiaceae bacterium
GCCAGGCAGGACAGTTCGCGGTGGAATCGGCGCCGCCAGTAGCTTTCGGCCTGCCAGCGCAGTGGGGCGGGAGCGAGGTCAGGATCAGCGGTCCGGCCGCAGACTAGGTCCGGCCGCGTGTCCATTCACGGGTTGCTGTGGAGTCGAGGCAGCTTGGATGGGGTGGAGGCGCACAAGGTGACAGGTTTGTACCGCGAGGCCGGGACCGGCTGCCTGCCAGCTCAGCGTTCCTGGCGGGACGTCCTGTCCGCGAGGAAGGCGGCTACCCAGGCTTCGTTCAGGTCGTTAGATTGACGGCGCGTCTGAGAGGCCGGGATCGGGCCCCGGTAATCCGCGAGTCCGAGATGAGCTAGCACGCCCCGGATCGATTGCTCGTAGCCATCTGGGCTGCTTAGCTCCTCGTAGACGACCTGGTAGGGCCTCAGCCCGAGCTCGTTGTACAGCTGGCGCCAGCCGGGCTCGCTCTCGGCGATCAGGGCCTCCAGGGCGGCGATGAGCCGGTAGTCATAGCGCGGCGGGCCCGCAGGGGGCGGCCACGCAGGCTCCGGCTGGCCGACGGGGTCGACCCACATCCCGTCCTGAGCCATCCGCGCCCAGGAGACCGCCTGGCGGACCCAGTCACGTCGCGTGACATCTACGACCCGCAAGTCAGGAAACGCCGTGCGGAGGATCGCGCCCCGGTCCAGGTCGGCGAAGCGGGGCATCTCCGAGAACTTCGCCAGCACCCATCGCAGGGTGTTCCAGTGGATCTTGGCGCCGAACACCCCGTTGGGAGTAGTGCCGAGCCGGTACACGAGGGACAGGTAGCTCTCTCTGTCGCTCACGTCATGACCGGCAGCGTAGGGCCCCTCCTCCCAGAAGCGCCAGTCCGGCAGCTTGGCAGGATCCTCGGCCAGGAAGTACTCCTGGGGGCGGCCGGCGACGCCCGTGGCTGCCAGGCAGCGGCACAGCAACTCGGTGCCACTGCGCGGGTTGGCGCACACGAGGTAACTCACCCTTGGCAACTCCACCCGGCTATCGTCCCCCGGCGTATGCCCCGTCACGAACCCATTTTCCGAAGGCCGGCGTGCTCGACCTGACCTCCCAGAAGGCTGACCGATGAAGCCTGTCGGGTACCGGGCCGGAGCGGTGGACCTGACCGGGGTGGACGACCTCTGGGCTAACCCCTGACGTGGCCAGCGGGGTTGGGTGATACTCCGTTCAGGGCAGGACGGTCCGGCGGGCAGCGTCTTGATCGGCAGCAGTGACTGTCCCGGTCGCGTGGGCCGGGCCGGCTGGCTGGGTCAGCGGCCCGCTGCGGAACAGTGTCACGGCGACGACCGCGCCGAAGGCGAGGATGGCGGCGGACCACCAGAACGCGGTGGTGTAGCCGTGGACCAGGGCGAGCCCGGTCAGCTGCGGGCTCGGCCGGCCGCGGACCGCGGTGGCCGGGCTGAGATGGGCGGCGATGTAGCTGGCGACGGTGCTGGCGAAGATGGTGTTGAGCAGGGAGGTGCCGATCGAGCCGCCGAGCTGCTGCCCGGTGTTGACGGTGGCCGAGGCCACGCCGGCGTCCTGAGGGGCGACGCCGAAAGTGCCGGAGTTGAACACCGGCGCGAACACCAGGCCGAAGCCCGTGCCGATGATCAGCAGTGAGGGCAGGACGGCGGTGGCGTAGCTGGAGTGCACGCCGATCCTGGTCAGCAGGGCCAGCCCGACGGCGGCGAGCAGCAGCCCGGCCGGTGCCAGCGGCCTGGGCCCGGTCCGGGGCATCAGCACGATGTTGGAGGTGATCGAGGCCGCCATGAGGCAGGCGATCATGGGCAGGAAGGCCACGCCGGTGATCACGGGGGAAAAGCCCAGGGTCTGCTGCAGGTAGTAGGTGAGGAACAAGAAGATGCCGAACATGCCGGTGGCGGCGATCAGCATGGTCAGGTAGGCGCCGCCGCGGTTGCGGTCGGCGACGATCCGCGGCGGCAGCAGCGGCTCTGCCGCGTGGGCCTGCCGCCAGGCGAACCCGGCCAGCAAGACCACCCCGGCGGCGAGGAAGCCCCAGGTGGAGGGGACGTGCCAGCTGTGCAGGGCGGCGTTGGAGAAGCCGTAGACGATGCAGAACATGCCGCCGGAGACCAGGGCCGCGCCGGGCAGGTCCAGCCGGGGCTTTCCCGGCGTGCCCTGGCGGTGCAGCAGGGTCACGGCGCCGGCGACGGCGATGCCGGCGAAGATCAGGTTCACGTACAGGCACCAGCGCCAGGACAGGTACTCGGTGAGTATCCCGCCCAGCAGCAGCCCGATCGCGCCGCCGGCGCCGGCGATCGCGCCGTACACGCCGAAGGCCTTGCCGCGTTCTTTGGAGTCGGTGAACGTCACGGTGAGCAGCGACAGCGCCGACGGCGCGAGCAACGCCCCGAACGCCCCCTGCAAGGCCCGCGCCGCCACCAGCATGGCGAAGTTCACCGCCGCCCCGCCGATCGCGGACGCGACGGCGAACCCGATCAGGCCGGCCACGAACGTCACCTTCCGGCCGAGCAGGTCAGCCAGCTTGCCGCCGAGCAGTAGCAGGCTGCCGAACGCCAGCGCGTACGCGGTGACCACCCACTGCCGGTCCACGATGGTGAACCCCAGGTCGCGCTGCGCGGTCGGCAGCGCGATGTTCATGACCGTGGCGTCGAGCACGATCATGAGCTGCGCCAG
>DAIOWL010001062.1:0-2672 GCA_036758545.1 Streptosporangiaceae bacterium
ACGCCACCCTGCTGGTCAACGCGGCCGGGTTCTTCATCCCCAAGCCGTTCCTGGACTACGACGGCCCGTTCTACGACTCCTACCTCGAACTGGACCGGGCCATCTTCTTCCTCACCCAGACCGTGGCCCGCGGCATGGTCCAGGCCGGCCACGGCGGGTCCATCGTCAACATCGGCAGCATGTGGGCCCACCAGGCCATCGCCGCCACCCCGTCCTCGGCGTACTCGGTGGCCAAGGCCGGCCTGCACGCCCTGACCCGCAACCTGGCCATCGAGCTGGCCCACCAGCTGGGTCACCGGCGCGATCTGGAATGTCGACGGCGGCGTCATGGCCGGACGCAACTAACACCCCGCCCGCCCGCGCGCCGGCCCCACCACCCGGCGCCCGGGCGGGAAACGCAAGCCACGACAATCTCGGAGGATCCGATGACAGACTCGCTCGCCAGGCTGCGGGCAGCAGGGGTGTCGATCTGGCTGGATGACCTGAGCCGGGACAGGCTGATCAGCGGGAGCCTTGCCGTGCTGGCTCGCGACAAGCATGTCTCCGGGGTCACGACCAACCCGACGATCTTCGCCCGGTCCATCATCGACAGCAATGTCTACACAGGGCAACTGCGCGACCTACGAGTGCGTCAGGCCGTCCCGGACCAGGCGCTACGGGAACTCACCACGTCCGACGTGCGGTGTGCATGCGACGTGCTCCGCACGGTCTATGACGCGACGGAAGGCGTGGACGGCCGCGTGTCGATCGAGGTGGACCCGCGGTTCGCCTACGATCCCGAACGCACGGTCGCCGAGGCCCGCACACTGTGGTGGCTGGTGGACCGGCCCAACCTGTTCGTGAAAATCCCCGCCGTCAAGCAGGGGCTGCCGGCGATCAGCGGATGCCTGGCCGAGGGGATCAGCATCAACGTCACACTGATCTTCTCCCTGGCCCGCTACGCCGAGGTGATCGAGGCGTTCCTGACCGGGCTCGAAGGTGCCCGCGCTGCCGGGCGGGACCTGTCCGGTATCGCCTCGGTGGCGTCGTTTTTCGTGTCCCGCGTGGACACCGAGGTGGACCGGCGCCTGGACAAGATCGGCACCGGCAGGGCCGCCGCGCTGCGCGGCAAGGCCGCCATCGCCAACGCCCGGCTCGCCTACCAGCGCTACGAGGAATCGGTCTCCACCGATAGGTGGAAGTCACTGGCAGCAGCGGGCGCCAGGCCACAGCGCCCGCTGTGGGCCTCCACCGGCGTCAAGGACCCTGCCTACGAGGACACCCGGTACGTGACCGGCCTGGTCGCACCGGACGTGGTCAACACCATGCCCGAGGCCACCCTCAACGCGGTCGCCGACCACGGGCGGATCCCGGATGACAGCATCCATGGCACCTACAACCAGTCGCGGGACGCGCTCGGCGAACTCGCCGCGGTCGGCATCGACTACCACGACGTGGTGCAGGTCCTCGAAGACCAAGGCGTGGGCGCCTTTAAGGCCAGCTGGGACCAGCTCGGCCAACGGCTCGCTACCGCGCTGCACTCTGGGCCGGCCACAGGCACGCGATGACATCGCCGGCCGGGAAGCGCGACAGCTCTCAGGAAGGAGGCCCGGCGCCATGGATGGGTCGAGCGTGATCTTCATCGTCATGCCAATCGTCATCCCGCTGGTCATATTCGCGGGGCATCGCCCTGCCGTATCTCGCGCTGAAATTGCAGGTCGCGCAGTTACCTGCGATCTGCCCAGGGGTCACCCGGGGCCGCACCTGCATGTCGAGACCGGCTGGCAGTACTAGGTTGAACGGTCCGCCCGCTGATTCCGAGGGGCTTGGCACGTCGTCGGTGACGTCAACTGGCGCGACATACGCGCCGGTCCGAGTGATTATTGTCTTCGGCCAGCCCTGTCCGCCGCGCCGCCATGGATCGACACCGGAGTCGGACCTCGGCGTACCGAGCTTCGGCTCAGCATGGCCGGGAGGAGCGATGGGGCGCATTCTGGGGATCCGCCCACGCGTTCGCCGTACTCACCGGCCCGGCGCTTGCTCTTACCAGTACCTGATCAAACGGTGTGGGGCGAGGGTTGGGCGGCCAGGCTTGCCCGTACGTAGCCAGCAGGCTTGTCCATGCGCAGCTACTAGGAGAGAACGCTTGACATGACGGTGAACATCGCGAGCCAGAAGCTAGTGGTGGTCGGCGGCAGCAGCGGGATGGGCCGCGACACTGCCTCCGACGTGGTGGCCGCCGGCGGGTCCGCCGTGATCATCGACCTCATGGTGCAGCGGCGAGGACTGGATATAGGGAGGTGCCTGATGAAGGCGATTGTCGTGACGGATGAGGCTGCGGGAACGGCCGGGATGACGCTGGTGGAGCGGCCCGAGCCGGAACCGGCGATAAACGACGTCGTTGTTCAGGTTCATGCGTCGGGATTCACCTCGGGTGAGCTGACGTGGCCCTCGACCTGGACCGATCGCCTCGGCCGTGACCGGACACCGTCGATTCCCGGGCACGAGCTGGCCGGAGTGGTCACCGCCCTCGGCTATGGCACGACGGGGCTGTCGGTGGGACAGCGGGTGTTCGGCCTCGCGGACTGGCATCGCGACGGCACCCTGGCGGAGTATGTGGCGATCGAGGCACGCAACCTCGCGCCGCTGCCGGGCGACGTCGACTTCACGGTGGGCGCGAGCCTGCCGATGCC
>DAIOWL010001063.1:0-2670 GCA_036758545.1 Streptosporangiaceae bacterium
AGAGCGCCTCGTTCACACCGAGGAGGTCACTGGTTCGATCCCAGTATCGCCCACCAGGTCAGGGGGTATGTCGATCTTCGCCGGGATGGCTGTGGGAGCCATTCCTGTAGCCAAGTGGTCAGCAGGCCGGTACGCTGCCGGCCATGACCGGCAGGCGTGGCTGGGGCGAAGACAGTATCTACTTCGATCATTCAGGGGACTGCCGCGACCCTGAGACCCACCGGCATTGCCTAGGTCGCTGGCGCGGCGTGGTCAGCCTCAAGCCTGGCCCGGACGGCCAGCGGCGGCGCAAGAAGGTCTCCGGCCGGAACAAGACTGAAGTCCGGGCCAAGCTGGCGGAGCTACACGATGAGCTGAACGACGGCGTCGTCACCAACGCCGCCTACACCGTGGCGCAGGCGATCAAGGACTGGCTGGCCGACGGTCTTGCCGGACGGGCACCGAAGACGGTCAGCACCCAACGGGAAGTCCTGGAGCCGCTCATCGGCATCATCGGGGCGGTGCCGCTGCGTGAACTCACGGCGGCCAGCGTCCGGTCGGCGCTGAAAGAGCTAGGGGCCACCCGAGCCACGCGGACGGTGGCCATGGCGCACGCCGGGCTTACGCGGGTCATCAGGCACGCCGAGGCCAGCGACAAGGTGCGCCGCAACGCCGCCACGCTCGTGGACACACCCGCTGGCCAGGAAGGCCGACCGTCCAAGTCGCTCACCTTCGGGCAGGCCGTTGCCCTGATCCAGGCGGCCCGGTCGCATGGCTTGTACGCCTACATTGTCCTGAGCCTCCTGGTCGGCGTCCGGACCGAAGAGGCGCGGGCGCTGAGGTGGGATCACGTCGACCTGGAGGGCGACCCGGCCGCGGAACCGCCGGTGCCGCCTCATGTCGACGTCTGGCGCTCGGTACGTGCCCACGGGGACACCAAGACGAGGAAGTCCCGGCGCTCGCTGGGACTGCCCAGGATGGCAGTGGAAGCGCTCGGCGAGCAGCTGCAGCGGCAGGCAGCTGCGCGGCAGCGGGCAGGCGATCTCTGGCAGGACAACGGGCTCGTCTTCACCACAGCGCTCGGAACCCAGCTCGATGCGGCGGACGTGCGCCGGTCGCTCCGGACGATCTGCCGGAAAGCGGGCCTCGCCCAGGAGTGGACGCCGCGCGAGCTGCGCCACACCTTTGTCTCCCTGCTGTCCGACAACGGGATGGCGATCGAGGAAATCAGCCGCCTCGTCGGCCACAGCTCATCGAACGTCACCGAGACGGTCTACCGTCACCAGATCCGGCCGGTCATCACCGTCGGGGCCGAGGCGATGGACAAGATCTTCGCCAACGAGCAGTGACCTCAGTGAGGCTGGGAGATCTGACCCTGACCCTCTCGATGCGAACGAGATCCTGCCAGTCGGTCAGCGTCGGCTACTGTAGCTGAACGGCTGGTAGTTGCTGGATATCGAACGCTCCAGTAAGCCCTAAGGCGCTCTGCGTCGGCCGACGATGGCTCCCCACTTGGCTCCCATTACGTCATCCTCAACTGCGTGAGAACAGCAAGAACGAAGAGCCTGTGAGGTGCGACCTGTCGGCCCCGCATGTCTCCGCATCCGCATGTCTGTCTCCGCTTGTCGGTCCGCTTGACGATGCGGTCGATGCGGTCTTGCGGTCTGCGTTGCCGAACTTAGCCGTACTAGATCAAGAGCGGCGCCGCTGCGCGGCACCGCGTTCGGCGCTCCCCGCGCCGGGCTCAGCCTTGAGGAGGCCCGCCCGGCGCGCCCGCGCCGTCCCAACCTGTGGCGGCGATGCTGATTGGACCGCCCCGAGTTTCTTGGAGGCTGTGACCTCTGGGAAAGTTGGGACTCATGGCATCACGGAAGCAGCACCCCGCCGAGCTGCGGGAACGTGCGTTGGCGATGGTCTTTGAGCTGCGAGCCGCTTCGGGCAGTTCGCGTGGCACGCTGGCAAGCGTCGGCCAGAAGCTGGGCATCAATCCCGAGACTCTCCGCAATTGGGTTGAGAAAGCGGAAATTGACAGCGGGCAGCGGGCAGGTACCACGAGCGATGACAAGAAGCGTATTGCCGAGCTGGAGAAGGAAGTCCGCGAGCTGCGGCGGGCGAACGAGATCCTGAAGGCGGCGAGTGCTTATTTCGCCCGGGAACTCGACCCCCGGCTTCCGCGCTAGTCGAGTTCATCGATTCGCATAAGGACCGGTTCGGAGTGGAGCCGGCCTACGCGGTCCTGGGAATACCGCCGTCGACTTACTATGCGGCGAAGAAGAGAGAGGAGAATCCGTCCGCGCGGGCCGGGCGCGACGAGGAGCTGAAAAAGGCGATCACGCAGGCGAGGGAAAGGAGAGGGCGGAAGCTTTACGGGGCTAAGAAGATGTGGCGTGAGCTGAATCGTGACGGGATCGAGGTCGCGCGGTGCACGGTCGAGCGGCTGATGCGCGAGATGGGCCTGGAGGGCCTGCGGGCAAGGAAGAAGAGGCCGCGGACCACCGTGCCTGGCCCGGCTGGCCAGGAGAGGCCGTCTGACCTGCTGGGACGTGACTTCACCGCGCCGGCGCCGAACCGCCGCTGGGTCGCTGACATTACCTACATAGAAACTTCCGTCGGCTTTGTCTATGCCGCGTTCATCCTTGACTTGTTTTCCCGGATGATTGCCGGCTGGCAGGTTTCCGGTACGCTCCGGGC
>DAIOWL010001064.1:0-2669 GCA_036758545.1 Streptosporangiaceae bacterium
CCGCGGCGGCCAGGCCCGAGGTGATGGCCGCGCCCAGGCCCTGGCGCCGGCAGGCCTTATCGACTTCCACCGCGGTCAGCACCCCCAGGTCTCCGGCCACGGAGATCCGCCCGCAGGCCACCGTCCGGCCGTCCCGGCAGATGGTGCCGAACGCCTGCCACGGGGCCGACATCATCAGCGTCCGCGCGATCGGCGGCAGGTCCTGCCCGCGGTAGCGGTAGAGGCCGAGGAAGGCCGCGTCGGGTTCGGGGGAGAATCGCACGTCGGCGGTACTCGCGGGAAGGTCGGCGATCTCCGCGGTCATGACGAAGGCGGGGCCGGGGCGGGGAACCCACGACCGTTCGGCCAAATAGGCGGGCAGGGGATCGGGACCGGCCCCCTGGGGCAGGACGATCATCGGCCGCAGGTCCCGCCGGCGGTACCAGTCCTCGACGGCCGCCACCGCCTCCGGCAGCGGCAGGCCCGGGTCGCCGACGGGCAGGGCCGAGTTGGCCCGGCCGGTGAAACCGGCCGCCGCACGGAGCCGCCACTCCCCCAGCGGTTCGGTCTCCGGCGCCTGCCAGTGCAGCGCGGCGGCGCGCTCGAGGTCCTCGACCCGCGGGTCAGGCATTCGCCGGGAGCGAGGTGCCGGGGCCACGGCGGCGCACCCGGACCAGGTCGCGGCGATGCTCCGGCAGGGTGCGCTCGGCCGCGCCCTCGACGGTGAAGCCGGCGTCGGCGATCATCTCCAGGTCGCGGGCGCCGGCCTGGCCCTCGCTGGTCAGGTAGTCGCCGAGGAAGATCGAGTTGACGATGTGCAGCGCGAGCGGCTGCAGGCTGCGCAGGTGGATTTCCCGGCCGCCGGCCAGCCGGACCTCGGCGTCCGGGCAGGTGAACCGGACCATGGCCAGGATGCGCAGGCAGCGCTGCGGGGTCAGGGCCCACTGGCCGCCCAGCGGGGTGCCCTCGAACGGGATCAGGAAGTTGACCGGCACCGAGTCGGGGTCCAGTTCGCGCAGCGCGAACACGACGTCGACGAGCTCCTCGTCGGTCTCGCCCATCCCGGCGATCAGGCCCGAGCACGGGGACAGCCCGGCTGCCTTCGCCTTGTTCACCGTGTCGGCGCGGTCCTGGTACGAGTGGGTGCTGCAGATGTCGGCGTAGTTGGCCTCGGCCGTGTTGAGGTTGTGGTTGTAGGCGGTGGTGCCGGCCTGGTGCAGGCGCTCGGCCTGGCCGTCGGAGAGCAGGCCGAGGCAGGCGCAGACCTCGACGTCGGGGTGCTGCTCCTTGAACTTCCCGATCGCGCCGGACACCCGGGTGACATCCGCGTCGGTGGGGCCGCGGCCGCTGGCGACCAGGCAGACGCGCTTGGCGCCGGCTGTGACGCCCGCCTCGGCGTTGCTGATCACCTCGTCGGGCTTGAGCCAGGTGTACTTGAGCACGTCCGCCGCCGAGCCGGCCCGCTGCGAGCAGTAGAAGCAGTCCTCGGGGCACAGGCCGCTCTTGATGTTGACCAGGTAGTTCAGCTTGACCCGGCGGCCGAAGTAGCGCAGCCGGACCTTGAAGGCCGCCGCCACCACGTCCATCAGCTCGTCGTCGGTACCCTGCAGGACTTTCAGGGCCTCGGCGCGGGTGGGCAGCTCCCGGGCCAGGGCCTTCTGCGTCAGCGCGTCAAGCCAGGTCAATTGGGCCTCCTCCGAGGCGACGCTATCAGGCGAGCGGGGGCGCGGGCGGAGCGGTAGGGTCGGCCCTATGCGGGTCGCGATCCTCGATGACTATCAGCAAGTTTCCCTGGCTAGCGCGAACTGGTCGGCGGTACGCTCGCTCGGCCAGATCGACGTGTTCGCCGAGCACATCTCACGGACGGAGGCGCTGGTCAGCGCCCTGGAACCGTACGACGTGATCGTGGCGATGCGGGAACGCACGCCGTTCGACGCGGCCACCCTCGGCCAGCTGCCGCGGCTGCGGCTGCTGGTCACCACGGGCATGGGCAATGCCGCCATCGATATCGCGGCCGCCGCTGACCGGGGGGTGACCGTGTGCGGCACCGGCGGCACCGGCTCGGCCACAGCCGAGCTGACCTGGGGGCTGATCCTCGCGCTGCTCCGGCACATCCCCGAGGAGGACCAGCGGCTGAAGCAGGCCGGGCGGGCCGGCGGCGCGGCGCTCGGCTTCGGCGGTGGCTGGCAGCGCACCATCGGCACCGGCCTGGACGGCAAGCGGCTCGGCGTCGTCGGCCTCGGTCACCAGGGCCGTAAGGTGGCCGACATCGGCCGGGCGTTCGGCATGAAGGTAGTGGCCTGGAGCCAGAACCTGGACCCGGACGTGGCCAAGAAGGCGCACGCCAAGGCGGTCTCGAAGGAGGAGCTGTTCTCCTCCTCCGACGTGGTGACCGTGCACTACAAGCTCAGCCCGCGCAGTGCGGGCGTGGTCGGCGTGGCCGAGCTGGCGCTGATGAAACCGTCCGCGTACCTGGTGAACACCTCCCGCGGGCCGCTGGTGGACAGCGCGGCCCTGCTGGCGGCGCTGCGGTCCGGGTCGATCGCGGGAGCAGCGCTGGACGTGTACGACGTCGAGCCGCTGCCGCTGTCCAACCCGCTGCGGTCCGCGCCCAACGTGGTGCTGACCCCGCACCTCGGCTACGTCACCGAGGAGACCTACCGGGTCTTCTACGGCGACGCGGCCGAGGA
>DAIOWL010001065.1:0-2668 GCA_036758545.1 Streptosporangiaceae bacterium
GCAGAACGGGACGCTGAAGACGTACCACGGCTTCCCGCACGGCATGCCGACCACCGAGGCCGCGACGATCAACGCCGACCTGCTGGCCTTCCTGCAGTCCTGACCGGCCCCGCGCCCACCGCGGCTCGGCAAGGCTGGGATTGATCCGGCGGCGGGCATGGTTCCTCCGGGCTATTACTGGTGCGGGACCAGCAGTGCCATGAAGTGCAGCGCTCTGAGGTGGCTCTCCATCTCCTGCGCGGCACCGTCGGCGTTCCCGGCGTCCAGGCAGGCGAGCAGTCGCCGGCGAGAGCCAGTGATAATTCCGTTCGCGACAGGGCCCACCGTGCGCATCATGTCCCGGATGACGCGCACCTGGCTGCTTTTCGGATCAGTCGCCGCGGGACTACCTGCGGCATCGGCCAGCAGCTGGAAGATCTCCGCGTGCGCCGCGACCTTCGACTCCCACCTGGGCCTGGACGGGAGACAAGATGCTCGCTCCACGCTGTCGCGCAAGGCCTGCAGGGCCAGTGTGGTCATTCGCCCACAGGCGACACGGGCCGCCGTCGCCTGGACCCGGATCAGCTCCTCCGACGTTGCCCGTGCCGTCGGCCATGCCTGCACTGCCACGCCCCAGTCCTCCGTCCGGCGAATCGATTCGGGCCGAACGGGCCTGGCGCGTGCGGCCGGACCGGAGTCAGTGACGACGGCCACCCTTTCCGTCAAGCCGGAACAGGTTCAGGACCGATGGGGGTATCACCATCCGGTTCATTCTGGCTGATGGGTCTGTCATAGCGACCGGTCCTTCCGGGAGCGATGCTTTCAACGATGCCCTCAAATGCAGCAATAGGTATCGGAGCTAGCGGGCAATTTGCTCTACCGGCTAGCTGGGGGCCAGGCACTCGTCGATGGTTCTCGAGGCGACGGTCCTTCAGCCTCACCACCACGCGGATGGTGAGCTCGTCTTCGACGGGCAGCGCGTCGTAGGAGGTGTGGTGATGGGTGCGGGTGCGGCCGATCAGCGCGGCGACGATCCCGGCGTGCAGCAGGCCATTGTTCATTCCTGCACCCATGCCGGCTGGACCCGGTGCCTTCAGCACGTTGCGCGTGGAGCTGTTGGGGGGTAGTCAAACAGACCAATCGAGCGGCAGGGAAACCAGGACGGTCGTGCCGGCTCCGGCGGGACTTTGAATGACGACCGTTCCGCCTATTGCCCCCACGCGGTCATGCAGGCCGATGAGGCCGGAGCCCCGGGCCGGATCGGCGCCGCCGACGCCGTCGTCGCGGATCGACAGGTGCAGCCTCTTGCCCGGTTGCCCGACCGTTACACGTACGACCGAGGCGCGTGCGTGCTTGACCACGTTGGTGAGCAGTTCTGAGACGACGTAATAGGCCGTCACCTCGATGCGTTTCGCGAGCCGTCCACTGGTCGAGACCGCCAGCTTCACCGGCACCGCTGATCTCTGGGCGAGTGCCCGCAACGCTGGCTCAAGGCCGCCTTCGGACAGCACCGCTGGATGGATCCCGTGCGCGATTTCGCGCACTTCATTGAGCGCGGTGGTGACCGCTTTCGCCGCCTGAGCCAGCACATCCCGCAGTTCCTCAGGTCCAGCATTGAGATTGCCTGCGGCCGTGCGGAGCTGCAACGCGAGCGTGGCCAGCTGCTGCTGCGCCCCGTCGTGCAGATCCCGCTCAATGCGGCGGCGGCTTTCGTCTGCGGCCGCGACAATCCGGGCCCGCGAATTATCCAGCTCCGAGCGGATGAGGGCATCCGAGATTGTTGTCGCTACGAGTTCCGCGAAGCCTGTCAGCCGCGATTCGGTATCCTCCGCGCCGGGCTCCGGCCGGTCCGCTCCAGCCGGCAGGGTCAAGATCGCTGCGGCTAGGGCGCCGCGCGTGTCGCGGTCCGGGGGATGAGGCTCGGCCAGCCGCGGAGGTCGGCGGAGGGGAAACGGCAAGAGCACGCCGTCGGGCTCCTCGCGGTCGGCTGGGTGCCCTCGGGTGTTCCCGGCAGGGTCCGGATCGCCGGAGGTCTCGCGGGTCGTCGGTATAGAAGCTGATGTGATGGTCATGGAGCGTCCCAGGAACGTCGCTGACGTAATACGCCGCCTCCGGGCAGATGCCATGCAAGCCCGGGTTGGCTCATCCGGTGCATGTCCTGTCCTGCGGCCTGTGCCCTGGCCGGGCACATGTCAAGAGAACCAGCTGGGCTGGACCGTGAACAGTGGTCATATGACGACACTTTGCCGCGGCGGGCGGCGGTTGACGCCCCGGCTAGGGTGAGACGCCCTGGCGCAGTGCCTCCCGGACGATCTCGACCCGGCCCTTCGCGCCAAGCTTGGTGAGGATGCGGGAGATGTAGGTCTGGACGGTACGCCGTGACAGGAACATGCCCCTGGCGATGTCCGAGGTCGAATCGCCCCTGGCTACCAGGGCGGCGATCTTGATCTCGGTCGGCGTGAGGGCCTCCCAGCCGGAGGCCGCACGCGGCCCGCGCCGGCCGCGGACGCCGCGCCTGATGCCGTAGGGGCGGAGCCGGCCCTCGGCCCGCCGGATGTCCCACCGGGCCTGCAGGCCGCCGTAGAGGCTGACGGCCTCGTTCAGGGCGGCCCTGGCCTCATCTTCCTGGCCGCGGTCGGCCAGCACCAGGGCCAGATCCTCCAGTGCTGCGGGCAGCTCCACCGCCGGA
>DAIOWL010001066.1:0-2665 GCA_036758545.1 Streptosporangiaceae bacterium
AGAGCCGGGCCAGGACGGCGACCCGCTGGGGGAGGTGGAACAGCAGCAGCCGCGCGTAGACCACACCGAACGGGCCGCCGAGCTGGCCGCCCGCGGGCACGGCAACCGTGCCATCGCCGAGCGGCTGTACGTGACGCCGCGCACCGTCGAGACCCACCTGACCCACGCGTTCGCCAAGCTCGACATCCGCTCGCGCGCGGAGCTCGCGGCTGCTCTCCAGCCGGCCCCCGCAGATTCCGGCACGCTGACCGTCACGTAGGACGCCATGACAGCGCCCGTGTCAGGGGCGTGTCAGGCGGGTGGCGGTCCGGGCCCTGAATCTGGACCCATGAGGAATTCAGCGATAGCGGCCTCAGGGCTGCGTAAGGCTTATAAGGACAAGATCGTTCTCGACGGCATCGATCTCGATGTCGAAAAGGGCACGGTCTTTTCCCTGCTCGGCCCCAACGGGGCGGGCAAGACGACGACGGTCAACGTGCTGACCACGCTGATCGAGGCCGACGGCGGAACGGCGCGCGTCGCCGGGCACGATGTGGCGACCGAGACCAAGGCCGTGCGCGCGGCCATCGGGGTCACCGGCCAGTTCGCCGCGGTGGACGAACTGCTGACCGGCCAGGAGAACCTCCAGCTGATGGCGGACCTCAAGCGGCTGAACTCCGGCGAAGCCAAGCGGGTGGTCACGGACCTGCTGGAGCGATTCGACCTGACCGAATCGGCCCACAAGCTGGCATCGACCTACTCCGGGGGCATGCGCCGGAAGCTGGATCTGGCCATGACCCTGGTCGACCGGCCCGAGATCATCTTCCTGGACGAGCCGACGACCGGGCTGGACCCGCGCAGTCGCCGCACGATGTGGGACATCATCCGCCAGCTGGTGGCCGACGGCGTGACGATCTTCCTGACCACCCAGTACCTCGACGAAGCCGACCGATTGGCGGACCGGATCGCAGTGCTCGACCAGGGCCATCTGGTCGCCCAGGGCACCCCCGGCGAGCTCAAGCACCAGATCCCCGGCAGCCACGTGCGGTTCCGGTTCGCCGACGACCTCGACGTCGAGACCGCGCTGCGGCTCCTGCCCGGCGCTACCCGCGACGACGAGGACCACCTGACCGTGCGGGTCCCCAGCGATGGCGGGGCGAAATCCGTACGGGCCCTGCTCAATCAGCTCGATGAACATTCGATCGAGGTCGAGGACTTCTCGGTCCACACCCCGGACCTCGATGACGTCTTCCTGGCCCTGACCGGCCACGCGAGCACAGAGGAGAACGCACGATGAGTACCGATTCGACGATCATGCTGCGTCGTAATTTCAAGCACACCATCCGGAACCCGGTCACCGTGTTCAACGCGGTCCTGTTCCCGATCGTGCTCCTGCTCATGTTCGTCTACGTCATCGGCGGCGCCTTCGACGTCGGTGTCAAATACGTCGACTACCTGACGCCGGGCATCATCATCTTGACGATCTGCTACGGGTTGAGCGGGACCGCGGTGGCCGTGAACTCCGATATGACGAAGGGGATCATCAACCGGTTCAAGGTGATGGATATCTCCCGCAGTGCCGTACTGAGCGCTCATGTCGTCGAGACCATGCTCCGCAGCCTGGTCGCCATCGCGGCCATCATCGGCGTGGCGTTCGCGATGGGATTCCGGGCACACGCGAGTTTCCCCGAATGGCTCGGCGCGATCGGCCTCATCGTGCTGGTCTCGTTCGCGACCAGCTGGATCACCGTCGCCCTGGGGCTAGCGGCGAAGACCCCGGAATCGGCGGGTATGGCCGCCGTGCCGCTGATCTTGCTGCCGTTCCTGAGCAGCGCGATCGTGCCCGCCGACACCATGGCGGCCGGGGTGCGGCAGTTTGCGGAGTATCAGCCCTTCACCCCGATCATCGAGACCCTGCGCGGCCTGCTGACCGGGGATCCGTCCGCGAGCAAGGCGATCATCGCCGTCGCCTGGTGCGCCGGGATCGCCCTGGTCGGCTACCTGTGGTCGCTCGCTACCTTCACGAAGCGAGCGTGACCTCGACCAGGTGGGACCAATTCGTCTGCGCGCCCTCCCGCGTCACCTCGGCGAACCGTGCCTCGCCGAGGTGACGCCGCGCTGCCTGCTCGATCCTGGCCGCGTCCGGCTGGGAGAGATCCGGCAGTCCGCGTACCCCGACGCTGGCCGCGAGCAGCCGCGCCGCCTGCT
The DNA here is from genome assembly GCA_036758545.1 of Streptosporangiaceae bacterium. Lineage (GTDB taxonomy): Bacteria > Actinomycetota > Actinomycetes > Streptosporangiales > Streptosporangiaceae > Palsa-504. The sequence continues at coordinate 2,188 of DAIOWL010001066.1, forward strand.
CGTACTGGTCGTAGCGAAGGGCCAGGTCCGCGAACCCGACGAGCATCCTGGCGATCACGGGTGCGAGCCCCGCCTCGGACGCCGCCTGCCAGGCCGCGACGCGGTGAGTACGGGCTTGTTTGAGGTCATCGGCCAGATATCCGAGCACGTCGTGAAGTTCCGCGCGGATATTCGCCAGCTCCGCGTCGTCGCCCAGGAAGGTGGTCGCGACGCCGAGCTGACGGCGGGCCTCTTCGGCGTTGCCGCCCCAGCGAGCGAGCTCCGCCTTGGCCAGCGCCACTTCGACCAGCGCATACGGCCAGGTGACACCGTCGGCGCTCCGCTCGGCCTCGGCCATGGCGGCCGCGCTAGCGTCCCGATCGCCCTTCAGCCAGTACAGCACCGCCAGGCGTGTCCGCATCCGGATGACATCCTCGGTGGCACCGACCTCGGTGACGACCGTGACCGCCTGTTCGTAGAGTTCGCACGCGCCGGCGAA
>DAIOWL010001067.1:0-2660 GCA_036758545.1 Streptosporangiaceae bacterium
GGTCGCTGGCCGGGTCGGCGGCCCGGGCCAGTACTACCTCGCCGTCCTGTTCCACCACGCCGTCGGCGAGCGGGCGGCGTTCGGCCGGGCGGCGGCGCAGCCGGCGGCCTCCGCCCGGCCGACTGATCAGCCGGTCGGACTGGCGGAAGGCATGGTCGACCGCGTAGGCGATGGTCCGGGCCGCGCCGGCCAGCATCCGGAGCAGCACGTCCGCGTCGAGCAGACCGAGCGCCGTGGCCACTTCGTCCTGCTCCTCGAGCACCAGCCGGTCCAGGCGCCGCCCGGTGATCTCGTGCAGCGCGTGCCGGGTGTCGAGGATCTGCTCGTACGCGGTACGGACCCGGGGACCTGGCGCGGGCGCCACCCAGGCCGCCGCCACCGCCTGGATCGCGTGCACGTCCCGCAGCCCGCCCCTGGCCTCCTTCAGGTCGGGCTCGAGCAGGAAGGCGAGCTCGCCGCTGGTCCTGGCCCGTTCGTCGTGCGCGGCGTGAAGCTCGGCCAGGCGCGCGGGTGCCGCGGCCCGCCAGTCCTCCAGGGCACCCGCCCGCAGTCGTTCGGTGAGATCGGGGTCGCCGGCCACGTGCCGCGCGGACAGCAGGCCGAGCGCGACCTTCAGGTCAGTCTCGGCCATCCGCCTGGCCTGCGGGACGGTGCGCACCGCATGGTCGAGTTCGGCTCCGGAGTCCCAGACCGGGTACCAGATGCGGTCCGCGATGCCCGCGATGTCGTCCCGGCCGGCGTGCAGCAGCAGCACGTCCAGATCGCTGCGCGGCAGCATCTCGCGCCGTCCGTACCCGCCGACCGCCACCAGGGCCACGTCGGCCTCGGCGCCGAGGAGTCCGGCCAGCCACCGGTCCGCCTGGGTGGTCCGGCGGGCCCGATCCGCGGCGAACGATGTCATGGCTTCCACGCGCGTCCCCCGGCCCGCTCCATGAGCTCGCCAGTCAGATGGCGTCCGGCCCGCGCTCCCCGGTGCGGACTCTGACCACCGTCTCGACCGGGACCGACCAGACCTTGCCGTCGCCGATCCGGCCGGTCTGCGCCGCCTTGACCACCACGCCGATCAGGTCGTCGGCGTCGTCGTCCTCGCACAGGACCTCGACGCGGACCTTCGGCACCAGGTCGACCTGGTACTCGGCGCCGCGGTACACCTCCGTGTGCCCGCGCTGCCTGCCGTACCCGCTTGCCTCGGTGATCGTCAGGCCGTGGACGCCGAACGCCTGCAACGCGGCCTTGACGTCGTCCAGCTTGAACGGCTTGATGACCGCGGTGATGAGCTTCATCTGGTGTCCCTTCGGCAGCCTGTACCGAGGTTCCGATGCCGACGTTTCATCCGGCCGGCCGACGTGTGTCAGCCGCGTGAAACACCGCGGGCGCTTGTTACAGCCATGTTTCCCGACCCGCGGGGGGCTCCGCCCCCCGCGAACCCCCCGGCATGGCAACTAACCCAGGATCGCGTCGACGAACGCGTCGGGGTCGAACGGGGCCAGGTCGTCCGGACCCTCGCCGAGACCGACGAGCTTGACCGGAACGCCCAGCTCACGCTGGACCGCGATGACGATGCCGCCCTTGGCCGTGCCGTCCAGCTTGGTCAGCACGATGCCGGTGACGTCGACCACCTCGGCGAACACCCGGGCCTGGCGAAGCCCGTTCTGCCCGGTGGTCGCGTCGAGCACCAGCAGCACCTCGTCGACCGTCGCCTTCTTCTCGACCACGCGCTTGACCTTGCCGAGCTCGTCCATCAGCCCGACCTTGGTGTGCAGCCGGCCGGCCGTGTCCACGATCACCACGTCGACCCCGGTCTCGATGCCCTCGCTGACCGCCTCGAACGCGACGCTGGCGGGGTCGGCACCCTCCCGGTCGGCCCGCACCGTCTTGGCGCCGACCCGCTGTCCCCACGTCTGCAGCTGGTCGGCGGCTGCCGCGCGGAACGTGTCGGCCGCGCCGAGCAGCACGGTCTCGCCGTCCCCGATCAGCGCCCGCGCGAGCTTTCCGCAGGTCGTGGTCTTACCAGTGCCGTTGACCCCGACCATCAGAGTGACCGCGGGCACGCCGTTGTGCGGTGTGGTGTGCAGCGACCGGTCCATGCCCTCGTCGAGCTGGGTGAGGAGCTCGGTTTTGAGCAGGCCGCGCACATCGTCGGGGCTTCGCGTGCCGAGCACCTTGACCTTGGTCTTCAGCTCGTCGACCATCAGCCGCGCGGGCACCACGCCCACGTCGGCCGTGATCAGGACCTCTTCGATCTCGTCCCAGGTGTCGTCGTCGAGGCGGTCCCTGGACAACAGGTTCAGCAGCGCCGAGCCCACCGAGCTCTGCGACCTGGCCAGCCGGGCGCGCAGCCGGACCATGCGGCCCGCCGACGGCGGCGGCCGCTCGACCTCGAGCACGCCGGTCGCGGCCGCCGGCGTGTCCGGCACGGCGGACGACTCGGCGTCCCCGCTCACGGCCGGGGTCGTCGTGGTCTGCGCCGCGGGCGGCGTCTGGGATTTCGGCGGTTCGAGGGTCCGGCCCCGGCGCGGGCGGACGAACAGCAGCCAGCTGCCGGTCCCGACGGCCAGCACGGCGATGACAATGATCAGGATCACGTATTCCATCAGGCCTCCAGTCTTCCAGACCCTGCGACCCACCGTAGCCACTGGGCCGTGAGGCCGCCGTGGCCG
>DAIOWL010001068.1:0-2660 GCA_036758545.1 Streptosporangiaceae bacterium
ACCGCGGCCTCGCTGGTCATCGCCCGGCCGCTGGCCCACAGCCGGGCCACCGCGGCGTCACCCAGGCGGCGTGCCGGGGCCAGGTACGCCTCGACCCGCGCGCCGGACAGCGGGGGCAGGCCGGCCGCCTCGCGCAGCGCGGCCGCCGCCGCGGCCAGCTGCACGGCCAGCTCGGGCCGGCCCTCGTGCCCGGTCAGCGCGGCGAACGCCTCCAGGCCGCGGGCCACGCCGATGCGCGAGCCGGTGGCGTGGCTGAGCCGCAGGCTCCTGGTCAGGTGCCGCCGGGCCTGCTCGATCGCGCCGAGGTCCATGGCCACCCGGCCCAGGCCGGCCAGGCAGCGGGCGATCTCCGGCCGGGCGCCGATCTCCCGCAGGATGGCCAGCGCCTCCACGTACCAGCCGTGCGCCTCGCCCGGGTGGTTGCGGAACCTGGCCAGGTCACCCAGGCCGAGCAGGGCGCGGGCGGCGCCCCACTGCTGGTCGATCCGGCGCATCACCGCGACCGAGGCGGTGGCCTGCTGCTCGGCCTCGCGGAGCTTGCCGCGGCGGGCCGCGATGGCGGCCCGGGTGCCGAGGGCGTAGCCCTCGTTCCAGCCGTCGTCGGCCGCCTGCGCGATGGCCAGGGCCTCGTCCGCGCTGACCGCCGCCTCGTCGATCCGCCCGGTGTGCAGGGCGATCTCGGCGAGCAGGTTCAGCCCGACCGCGATCCAGTACCGGTCGTCGGCCTCGCGGCACAGCTTCAGTCCCTCGGTGCCCAGGGCCCAGGCGGCGGCCGGGTCGCTGGACAGGGTGAGCTGCCCGCGCACCACGGTGGCCGCGCCCTGGACCCGGGCCGGGACCCCGGTCATGTCCAGCGCCAGGAACGAGCGCAGCCACTCGCCGCCCTCGCCGAACGTCCCCCAGACGATCCAGCACGGGCTGACCGCGGCGCAGATCCGCAGCCCCGCCTCGGCGTCGCCCTGCTCCAGGCACCAGTTCAGGATCTGGATCACGTTGCCCGCGTCGACGTCGTAGCGGCGGAAGACGTCCACCCGCTCCGGCCACGAGGCCTCGGTGCGGGCCATCCCGAGCTCCAGGTTGTGCTCGGAAGTCCGGATCGCGTAGTCGCGGAACCTGCCCCGGAACGCCGCCGCCTCGTCGGCCTGAGCCAGCCGCAGCCCCGCGTACTCCCTGATCGTGTCCAGCATCCGGTACCGGGCCTGGCCGAGCAGTTCGGGATCGAGCACGACCAGCGACTTGTCCACCAGCGCGGCGGTCAGGCCGAGCACCTCCGCGGCCGGGATCTCCTCGTCGGCGCACACCTGCTCGGCCATTTCCAGCGACCAGCCACTGAAGATCGACAGCCGCCGGAACAGCGCCCGCTCCGGGCCGGTGAGCAGCTCGTAGCTCCACTCGATGGCGGCGCGCAGGGTCCGCTGCCGGGGCGCGGCCGACCGGTCGCCCGCGGTCAGCAGCCCGAACCTGTCGTCCAGCCGGGCCACGATCTGCTCCACCGACAGCGCCCGGACCCGGGCCGCGGCCAGCTCGATCGCCAGCGGCATGCCGTCCAGAGCCCGGCAGATCGCGGTGATGGCCGCGACGTTGTCCGGGCCGACGCTGAACCCGGGCTTGGAGGCCGCGGCCCGGTCGGCGAACAGCCGGACCGCCTCGTAGCGCTCCGCGCCCGGGGCGGCCGCCGCCGGGTCCGCGCCGGCCGGGGCCACCGACAGCGGCGGTACCCGCCAGATCGTCTCGGCCGCGACCGACAGCGGCTCCCGGCTGGTGTTCAGCAGCCGCAGCCCCGGCGCGCTGGCCAGCAGGTGCCGGGCGACTTCGGCGCACGCGTCCAGCAAGTGCTCGCAGTTGTCCAGGGCCAGCAGCATCCGGCGCGGCCGCAGCGCGTCGCCCAGCGTCTCGAGCAGCGGGCGGCCCGCCTCCTCGGTGATCCCGATGATCGCCGCGATGCGCGAGACCACTAGGTCGGGCTGCTGCAGGTCGGCCAGCTCGACGAACCAGACCCCGTCCGGGAACTCCGCCGCCGCCGAGGCCAGCAGCCGCAGCGCGAGCCGGGTCTTGCCGATGCCCCCGGGGCCGCTCAGCGTCAGCGCGCGTGTCCGGTACAGCAACTGGCGCAGCTCGACGAGTTCCCGCTCCCGGCCGATGAAGGTATTCGGTTCCTCGGGCAGATGGGCCCGGATCTCGTCCACGTCAGTTTTCCCTCAGGGGCCGGCAACACCCTCAGAGTAAACCTGACGGACCGATTCCCGGGGGCAACGAGCCTAAGTCACGCAAAGTAGGCCCCGGCGAACACAGTCACCGGGACCTGAAGATCGGCGAGGCGGGCTGCCCTCCCTGCCAGAAGCGCTCTTAGCAACAACAATTATTGCGTCCTGGCACAGCCCGAACCTCGCCGAGATCTCAAACTATGAGATCCGCACCCCTCCCCGCATCGTATGGATTATGTACATCGTTATGTATTCGCCCCTCGCCACCCCCCACCCCCGCCCCTCCAGCCCCGCCCCTCGCGTTTAGGTCCGAAAACCGGGCTCCTGTCACGCTGGCACCATCAGCCTCGCAATCCGTGGGCGCTGGGTCGGCCGGAACGCCAGCGCTGCTCGCTCATTACCTCATTCGTCACTGCTGAACGCCGAGTATCGCGAGCAGGTCGCGGAGGTCGGTAA
>DAIOWL010001069.1:0-2660 GCA_036758545.1 Streptosporangiaceae bacterium
CAGCTGCAGGCCGCCGAGATGGAGCGCCTGCGCGGGCAGATCGCCCTTGATCAGTGGCGCGGCGGCGACGCGGCGAGGCTGCTGCTCGGCGGCGCCCGAAGGCTGGAGCCCGTCGACGCCGCCCTGGCACGCGCAGCGCACCTGGACGCCCTCGAGGCCGCGGTGTGGATCAGCGACATGGACAGTCCCGTCCTGCGGGAAGCGGCCGGCGCCGCACGCGCCGCACCCCCCGGTCCCGACCCGCCGCGCGCGGTTGATGTGCTGCTAGACGCGGTCGCGCTGCGACTGACGGAGGGATACGCGGCAGCCGCCCCCGCCCTTTGCCGGGCACTCAAGATGGTTCTTGCGCTAGACGTCAGCTCCGGCGAAGCGGGCCACTGGCTGCGGCTCACCTGCGGGAGGATCAGTCAGATCATCGCCATGGAGCTGTGGGACTTCGAGTCCTGGTATGCCCTGGCCGCCGGCCAGGTCCAGTTCTCTCGCGACACAGGTGCGCTCATGCACTTGACGGTTGCGCTCAACTACCTGGCCAGGGCCAACATTCTCGCCGGGGAGCTGGCCACGGCAGCGCGGCTGGTTGAAGAAGATCATTTGATGGCGGAGGCCACCGGGAATCCACCGATTGCGTATACCGCCATGATGCTCGCGGCCTGGAGGGGTGAGGAACAAGAGACGTCTGAGCTTGTCGAGGCCATCTCGCGGGAGGCGGCTGCACGTGATGTGGGCAGGCTGGTCAGCCTCGCGGCCTACGCGAGCTCGGTCCTGCACAACGGCCTCGGGCAGCACGACGCCGCGTGCGACGCCGCACGGCTGGCATTCGAACGCGAACCTATGGGGCTCGGGTCCCATATCGTGCCCGAGCTGGCCGAGGCGGCGGCTAGGACCGGTGACCTGGCGCTCGTCGAGGCCACCCTGAAGTGGCTATCCGAACGCACGCGCGTGACCCCGACCGACTGGGTGCTGGGAATCGAAGCCCGCGTCCGCGCCCTGCTGTGCGACGGCGATGCGGCCGAGAGGTGTTACCAGGAGTCGATAGAAAGGCTTGGCCGGACCCGGGTCCGCGCGCAGCTGGCTCGCGCGCACCTGCTCTACGGCGAGTGGCTGCGCCGCAAGCGCCGCCGCGGCGAGGCGCGGGAGCAGCTGCGCACTGCTTACGAGATGCTGGACGCGATGGGCATCGGAGCTTTCGCCGAGCGGGCCCGGCGCGAGCTGCAGGCCACTGGCGAGACCGCCCGCAAGCGCACTGGCCAGCACGCTGTCGAGCTGACCGCCCAGGAGGCCCAGGTCGCGCGTCTGGCCCGGGAGGGCCTGTCGAACCCGGAGATCGGCGCCCGGCTGTTCATCAGCGCGCGCACGGTCCAGTACCACCTCGGAAAGGTATTCACGAAGCTGGGGATCAGCTCGCGCAGTCAGCTCTCTCGCGCCTTGCCCGGCGACGCGGAGACCACCCTGTGGGTGCCGAGAACCTCGTCCACGTCATGCGACTAGGCGATACTCGTTGATCTGAGTACCAGCGCGAGCCTGTCCTCGGACGCGGTACTGCTCAAGATCGACCGGTTCGGGCAGCGGTTTCAGCGGCGCCGCCCCGTGCTGGAAACGGTGAGGCCGTGCTGGTTGTGGTGGTTCTCGTAATCGCGCATGATCTGCCGCAGATGGCTCTGGTTCCAGGTAAGGATGCGGTCCAGGAGCTCGCGTCGGCATCCCCCGATCCAGCGTTCGGCAATCGCGTTCATGCGGGGCGCCCGCACGTTGCACAGCACGGTCCGGATCCCGGCACCGGCGAGGACCGCGTCGAATGCGGCGGTGAAGTTCGAGCCACGGTCGTAGCCCATTCCCCGGTTGGGTACACCGTGACGCCGAGGATGCGGATGCGCCGCGTCGCGTGCCCGATCACGGTCAGGACGTAGGCCTGGGTGCCGTCGAGCAGGGCGGCGCTGACGAAGTCGCAGGCCAGGATGGCCTCGGCCTGGGAGCGCAGGAACCCACCTCAACCACCCACCCCACACAGGTGGGAAAGGCTCACCGACGGGGGATGAGGCGGATGGTCACCCGTTCAGCTTGATATCCCGAATCCGCGGCGGACCAACCGGCCCCTCACCGCCCTGGCCACGCGGCTGACGCTGATCCACGAGGAGGGCAGGACCGGTCGCTGTCCCCGAGTCCTCACGGACGAACGCGGATGATCGTCTTCCCCTTGCGTCGCTCGGTCGGGTTGAGGGCGGCGACGGCGTCGTCGAGGGTCGCGACGTTGCCGATGTTCGTCCGCAGTCGTCCGTCCCGCACCCGCTGGACGATCTCACCCAGTTGGGCACGATCGGACTCGACAACGAAGTCGACCGCCAGGCCGTCGGCGGGCCGCGCCTCGGTGGGCCCGACGATGGACACCAGTGTTCCTCCGGCTCGAATCAGGCCTGCGGACCGCTTCTGGATGTCGCCGCCGATGACATCGAACACCAGATCGACGCCGCCGACGTCTTCCAGCGCGTCGTTGTCGAGGTCGACGAACTCCTGCGCGCCGAAGTCGAGCGCCTTCTGACGGTCGGCAGCGCGTCCGGTGCCGATGACGTACGCGCCGAACTCACGCGCGAGCTGCGTCACCATCGAACCGACTGAGCCGGCCGCGCCGTGCACGAGGACGCTCTGCCCCGCCTGAAGGCGGC
>DAIOWL010001070.1:0-2655 GCA_036758545.1 Streptosporangiaceae bacterium
CGGGCGGCCATGCCGGACTCGATGGCGGCGACTACCGATTCGACGACCTTGACCCTGGCCCAGCGCTTGTCTTCGGCCTCGATCAGGACCCAGGGTGCGGCGGGGTGATCGGTGCGGTCCAGCATGTCCTCGACGGCCGCCTTGTACTGGCGCCGCTTGCCGCGATTGCGCCAGTCTTCCGCGGTCAGCTTCCACGTCTTCAGCGGATCCTGCTCGCGCGCCTTGAACCGCCGCAGCTGCTCGGCGGACGACAGGTGCATCCAGAACTTGATCATGACCATGCCTTCGGCGGCCAGCGTCCGCTCGAACTCGACGATCTCGGCGTAGGCGCGGCGCCACTGCTCCTCGGTGGCGAATCCCTCGACCCGTTCGACCAGGACGCGGCCGTACCAGGACCGGTCCAGCACGGCCATGCCACCCCAGCCGGGCAGCGCGGGCCAGAACCGCCACAGGAAGTGGTGACGTTTCTCGTCGTAGCTGGGCGCGCCGAACTGGGCGACCCGGACGTGCCGCGGGTCCAGCGGCCCGACGAGCCGTTTGATCGCACCACCCTTGCCGGAGGCGTCCCACCCCTCGAAGACCACGCAGACCGGCGGCCCGATCCGGGGATCCTTTCCGATCAGGCCGCCCAGCACCAGCCTCAGCTGCAGCAGCCGCTCCTGGGCGGCGACCAGGCGGGCCTGCTCTTCCCTCGGGGTGAGTTCCAGGCTGAGATCCAGCCGGGCGAGCGCGCCATGCTTACCAGCCATGCACCACGCCTCCCTGGCTACTCGGGAGGGGTGCGGGGCTCGTCGAGCGCGGCGAAGAGCAGCCCGCCGATCATGGCGAGGTTCTTGTGGAACTGGATCCGCTGGATCTTGCGGACGTCCGGATCCTCGATCGTCCAGTACGAATGCCCGGCCAGGGTGGTGGGGATCAGCGAGCCGGCCAGGGCCAGCGAGGCCAGCCGCGGAGCGCGCCCCGCCATCAGCAGCGCGCCGCACAGGACCTGTACGGCGGCGTTCGCCCGCACCACCAGTTCGTCGTCTTCAGGCAGCGGGACCGCCTTGCGGACCGTGTTCAGCAGCGGGGCGGCCTGCTCGACGCGCGCGCCGGGCGCGCGCAGCGCGTCGAAGCCGAGCAGGACGTACGTGGATCCCGTGAAGATGCGGGCGGCAGGCCGCAGCGGTGCCAGCACGCTCGTGATCATGGTCATAGCGCCTCGACAAGGGTTCGGGAGACAGTCACGTAGGACTGTACGCGCCGGCCGTATCCAGTCAGCACGGAACTCCATGTCATCTACATGAGTTCTCCCCGGTGCCTGCATGCCGATGCTGGTTTGTTGAGGCAGGGAGCTGGCGGCGGCGATCGTTGCTGGCCTGCACTGACCGAAGTGGGCTCGATGGCCGAGGACGAGACGCCGCATCAGGAGAATCCTCCGCCCGCGCCCGGGAGCCGGAGAGCCGACGCGCACCCGGGCGTGATGTTCCGCTGGGGTTTGTACGCGAGCCTCGGCGTCCTCGCGGTGGCCGCCGCGACCGTCGCGGTCTACACCACCCGTGCGCTGCTGATCCGGGTGCTCATCGCGTTGTTCATCGCGGTCAGCCTGGACCCGGCGGTGCGCATGCTGACCCGCCGGGGCATGCGCCGCGGCCTGGCCGTGCTGATAATCTTCCTGATCGCGGGCGGCCTGACGGCGGCGTTCCTGGTCTCGGTCATCCCGGCGATGGTCCACCAGTTCGAGGCCCTGGTGCGCGACTTTCCCGGTTACATCGCGAGCCTGTCCGACCGTTCGGCCCGTTTCCGTCAGCTGACCGACCGCTACCACCTGACCAGCAAGGTCGAGGACCTGCTCACGAGCCTGCCGGGCAAGCTGGGCGGCGGCGCGCTTGGGTTCGTCCGCCGCCTGTTCGGCGCGGTGTTCGACACGCTGACGGTGGTGGTGTTCGCCATCTACTTCATGGCCGACATGCCCCGGCTGCGGCACAATGCGATGCGGTTGTTCCCGAAGGCCCGCCGCGCGCAGGCCGGCCGCGTCGCCGACGTGATGGTGGACAAGGTCGGCTCCTACATGATCGGCAACCTGCTGATCTCGCTGGTCGCCGGGCTGGCCTCGTTCGCTGTCTTCGCCATACTCGGGGTCCCGTTCGCAGTGCCGCTGGCGTTCGTGGTCGCGGTGTGCGACCTGATCCCGACGATCGGGGCGACGCTGGGCGCGGTGATCTGCGTGCTGGCCGCGCTCCTTACCACCGAGCTCTGGCCGACGACGGTGATCGTGGCCATCTTCTTCGTGCTCTACCAGCAGCTGGAGAACTACTACCTCGCGCCGCGCATCCTGCGCTCTACGGTCAGCCTCAGCGCGCCCGCGGTACTGCTGTCCGGCCTCATCGGCGGAACGGTCCTCGGTCTGATCGGCGCGCTCATGGCCATCCCGATCGCGGCCGGACTCAAGGTCGTGCTGGGCGAGCGCCTGGAGGCGCGCGACTCCGCCGACCCCGACGCCGACCCCGACGCCGATGCCGATGTTGACGCCGACGCGGAGCTCAGCCCTCGGGCAGCGGCCGGGGGGTGATCCCGGGCATGGGCTCGCGGGTGCCGTACTCGTAGGCGCCGCGGCGGCTGGACAGGGTGAGCCCGCCCTGGCCCGGGCGGCGCACGGTCACCTCGACGCTAGCC
>DAIOWL010001071.1:0-2652 GCA_036758545.1 Streptosporangiaceae bacterium
CGGTGGATCGGCGCTCCTCACCCCCGCGCCCGGTGAACCCCGGCCGAGCAGAACTGGCGCTTCTGTGTCACAGGTGCAGGGCGAACTCGTACTAGACACGCCGCGCCTACTCGGCGATCGGGTCGCTTTCGCCTCGGGCCCGCTTTACGCTCCGTACAGGGCCTGGCCGGTGCTGAGACGAAGCCTGCGGTCTGACTTGTTCAGGCGTCCAGGAAGTCCACTCGCTGCCGAGGACCCGCGGAGCGTTGCCAGCTTCCCGTTGATGTAGCCGTATTGCCATGCTTCCTCGTGTCCTGGCCCGATTGCCTTCCATAGCTCATCGCGCCCGTACTCGGCTTCGATCCGTTCACGATGTGCCATCATTCCCGTGCGGATATCGGCGGGAAGCTTGCGCGCATCGTCGTCGTGGGAGATGCTCCGCACGTACCAGGTCCGGGTCGGCAAAGCGGACAGGTTCCCGGGAGCGCCGCAGCGCAGGGCCCGGCTGGCTGGAGCCGTCGGCATGGTAGGGCCGGCGCGGCGTCCGAGCGGCTTCGCACGGCGCGGCAGCGGTGCCTTCCTCAGCCCTCCTCAGGGCCGCTGGCGTCAGCTCTTCCCGGGCCGTCGACGTCGATTCCTCGGGGCGCCGGCTCGGCGGGCGGGACGATTTCCTCCGGTGTCCGCGGCGTCGCGGCAGACCTGCCGGTATTTGCCGGGCGGTCGTTGTAGGTGACCTTGACCTGCTGCTCTTCCCGCCGCTGGTTCTGCAGGGCTTGCGCCGCCATGACGGCACGGTCGGCCTCGGTGAGCGGCGGCTGCACGATCGCACGGGGCCATAGCCGCCGGGTCAGGACGACGTTGATTTCTGCGGCGTAGACCGTGATCTGCACGAGAAAGTACACCCAGACGACGAGGCCGAGCACGGTAGCGAACACGCCGTAGACGGACCTGTCGTTGTGCAGGTAGTGGCCAACCAGGAAGTTGCCGAGCGCCTGCATCACTGTCCACGCGACACCGCCCGCCGCCGCGCCCCACACCAGGTTAGACGTTGGCACCCCCTTGGGCGTAAGGACCCGGAAGACCAGCAGGAACATCAGGCCGTTGGCGATGGCCGCGACGATGTCGAGCAGGATGGTCCAGATCACCCCCTGGTTGGTGAAGACGCCGAGGCTGGTCATCCCGGTGGTCACCACCAGGCCAACGACCAACACGATGAGGAACAGCAAGCAGCGGCCGAGCCGCGGGAAGTACCCGGGCCGGGCGGGGCCGGGCAGGTTCCAGACCTGCTGCATCGTGAACAGGCCGGTCTGCGCCAGCCCGGTGCAGCCCCAGATGGTGGCGAGCAGGCCGACGATCAGCCCGATCGTGCTGGAACGCTGAAGGGCGTGCACGTTGCTCGTGAGCTGGCTGCCGACGATCGGGAACTGATGGGAGATACCAGCAAACGCGGCTCCTTTCCCTTGGAGCACCGTAGCCCGCAGCGCCGGATCGCTGGCCGCGACGAGGCCGAGAATCGTGACGAATACCAGCAGCAGCGGGAAAATCGAGACGAAGGCGGAGTGAGCCAGGGCGGCGGCCATGATCCCGCTGTTGTCATCGGTGTACTTCTTGACCACGGCGACCACGAAGGCGGGCAGAGTGTGCCGCTGCTGGGCCGCATCCAGCCGCCGGGCCACGCGCTCGACCGGGTTCATCGTCTCACCGCGATCCCATCCGCGTGGCGCATTACGCTGGCGCATCTGACGACGGGGCCGGGCGGTGATGGAACCTTGCGGCCGGCGCCGGCAGTCCTTGCCCTCTGGTGAGGGTAAGGACCCTGGTGCACCAAGACTGATGGTACGAAGCTCAGGCAGCGGCACGCCGCCGTGTCAGGCGGACGGGACGGGCGCCGATCGCGGCGAGGCCGGAAGGAGCCCGCCGGTCCCAGCCCGCCGAGGCGATCTGCAGGTGCTCGGCCGGGTTGGGGGCCCTGCGCTGCCGCACCGTTAAGACCGACTACGCCCATGAGCGACCTGCCGAACCACACCGCAAGGCCTATATCGCGCATCGATCGCAGCACTGTATTCCGCTCGGACACCGTTCCCTCTCCATAGGAAAGGCTCGCGCTACCCGGCACCGATGCATCTACGCAGTCCACCTCGCGGAATCTGCGACGTGCCGTCGTTCACATCGGTCGCTCCGCTAGACGTGGTGACATCCACTGCGAGGCCGACTTCGGCCACGTCGCTGAACTGGGAGTGCCGAGACGCACCCAGCTCGCCGCCCGGGGCGAGGCGCTGGGGCCAGACAACGGCCCGCCGCACCCTCATTCTGGGCAGCTGTCACTACACCGTCGCGACCTGGAGGAAATCCGCGACGCCGGGCAGACGATCCATATCCGGGTGCTCGGGCTGGCGAGCATCGCCGCCGATGTCTCCCCCCAGCTGGCCACCGCCGGGCCGGTTTGACGCCTTCTCTACACCAACGCGGTCGACACCCGCGCCTACCGGCTCTATGTCCCGGCCGACGACAGCCACCGTAAGGCACGCCGCGAACCATCCTTGCCAAGGACCAGAACTGGCCGATCTGGATGCTGCCACCCAGCCGGCCGTCCGTCACCGCGGTCCGTAAATATTCGGCGATCCGGAGCATTTCTCGGGTGGCTTGCATGCCCGGCTGCTCGCTGCTTGGTGG
>DAIOWL010001072.1:0-2651 GCA_036758545.1 Streptosporangiaceae bacterium
GGCGGCTGGTCGAGTCCTCGCCGGTCATCGTCACCGCGCTGAACCGGTACATCGGCTACGAGGCCGCGGCCGAGGTCGCCCACGAGGCGCTGGCGCACGGTGAGTCCATCCGCTCCATCGTGATCGCCCGCGGCTACGTGGAGCGCGGGGAGATCACGTCGGAGCAGCTGAACGCGGCCCTCGACGTGCTCGCGATGACCCGCCCAGCCTGAGACGCCCAGGCCCGAGCGGTGGCTCTCACAATCCGGCCACGCTTCATCAATGCTTAACTCTCCCCCAGAGACCTTTCAGCCAACACCGTGTATCGTCCGGCTATGCACCCATCGGCGGACACCGGGCGAGTGATCGCCGGGCGGTACCGCCTGCAGGACCCCATCGGCCGCGGTGCCATGGGCGTCGTCTGGCGGGCCCGGGATCAGCTGCTCGACCGCGACGTCGCGATCAAGGAAGTGCAGATCGCCGACACCCTCACCGACGCGGAGCGGGCCACCGCCTTCCAGCGGACGCTGCGCGAGGCCAAGACCGCCGCCCGGCTCAACCATCCGGCCGTGGTCACCGTCTATGACGTGGCCGAGGACGGCGGCCGCCCGTGGATCGTGATGCAGCTGATCCACGCGCAGTCGCTGGACCAGATACTCGCGGACTCGGGACCGCTGTCGCCGCGGCGGGCCGCGGAGATGGCCCGGCAGCTGCTCTCCGCGCTGAGCGTGGCGCACGCCGCCGGGGTGATGCACCGGGACGTCAAGCCGAGCAACGTGCTGATCGGCAGCGACGACCGGGCCGTGCTGACCGACTTCGGCATCGCCACCTTCGCCGACGACCCCAAGCTCACCCAGACCGGCATGGTGATGGGCTCGCCGGGGTTCACCGCGCCCGAGCGGATCCGCGGCGAGGACGCGTCGCCAGCCTCCGACCTGTGGTCGCTCGGCGCGACCGTCTACGCCGCGGTCGAGGGGCACGGCCCGTTCGAGCAGCGCGGCGGGGCGATCACCACCATGTCCGCCATCATCAACGAGGACGCGCCCGAGGCGCCGACGGCGGGGGCGCTCGGTCCGGTCATCGCCGCGCTGCTGCGCCGTGAGCCGGTCGACCGGCCGGACGCCAGCGAGGCCGCGCGGATGATCACCAGCGTGCTGCCGCTGCTGGCCGACCGTGCGCCCGGTGCCCCGGCCGGCTACGAGGCCACCGCGCTGTCGGCGTCGTCGCCTCCGGCTCCAGGGTCGGTATCGCCCGGGTCGGGCGGGCCCGGATCGGGCGGCCCCGGATCGGGCTCTCCGGTTTCGCCCGGATCGGTATCGCCGGGATCGGCTTCGCCGGGACTTCCCGGGGCGGTCCGGCCGCGGACGCCGGTGCCGGACGAGAACTCGCTGGCCTATCAGCCGACGGTGATCAAGCCGCCGGACCCGCCGGCCGCGAACACCGGCCCGCCGCGCGGCGCCCCGGCGTCGGCCGCTGCCGCAGCCGCGGCATCGGCAGCGGCGTCGGCGGCGCAGACCGCCCCGACCACACCGCAGCCGTCACAGCCGCCGACGCCACCGCAGGGCGGCTGGGGGCAGGGGGCGGGCTCGGGGTACACGCCGGCCGGCTCGGGGTACAGCTCGCCGGATCCGGCCGGGTCCGCGGCCAGGCCGGAGGGACCGCAGCCCGATTTCTCCTCCTGGTACAACCAGTCCCCGAGGTCGGGCGCGTCGTCACCGCCGGGTTCCGGTTCCGGCTACCCGCCGCCGGCCGGCTATGCCCCGGCAGGCTGGTCGGGCCAGGCATCGCAGCAGCCGCCGGCCTGGTCCGGTGCTGAGTACACGCCGTCCCGGCCGCCGCGGCGGTCCGGGTTCGGGTGGAAGGCCGCCGTCGTGGCGCTGGCGATCGTCGGCGCGGCGGCCGGGGCGGGCACGGTCGTGCTCCTGCATCAGGGTCATTCCGGCTCGCCGCAGGGTCAGGGCCAGACGACGGGTACGGGCACGGGTTCGGCGTCAGGGTCGTCTTCGGCCTCGCTCCCGCCTCCGACGCTGCAGATCATCGACGCCGTGAACAAACCGGCTACCGGGTCGCTACCCAGCGGGTTCACGATGACCTCGCAGCCGGCCGCGTCCAACGAGACGGCCGGCTTCACCATCGCCGTGCCGCCCAACTGGCAGAAGTCCACGAGCGGCCACCAGACCTACCTGACCGATCCGACGGACTCGAACACGAACGTGCTCGTCGACCTCACCCCGCACACCTACCAGGACATGCTGCGGGAGGCACGGTACATCGAGGCGCAGTCGATCCCGCGCTTCCCCGGATACCACCGGGTGGGCATGGCGGCGACGCAGGTCCGGGGCACGACGGGGGCCTGGTGGAAGTTCACCTGGAACAAGAAGGGGGTCCAGCAGGAGGCCCTCGACCTGCTCTTCGTGCTGCACACGCCCGCTGGCTCGCAGTCGTACGCCCTGTACGTGACCGCGCCCGAGTCGAAGTTCGACCAGATGCGGCCGATCTTCGACGAAGAGGCGGAGACCTTCGCCACGCTGCCGAGCTAGCGGCCGTCGTCAGTACCAGCCGGTGGCCTGCTCGTGCGACCAGGCGGCACAGGGCGAGCGCTGTCGGCTATCTACCATGCCCGACGGAAATGCTTCCGGTGACCGGAATAGGCGTGAGCTAAATCACCATAA
>DAIOWL010001073.1:0-2645 GCA_036758545.1 Streptosporangiaceae bacterium
GACGCCGGCCCGGCCGGCCGCGTCGAACAGCCGGGTCAGCTCGCCGGGCTGGTCGGGGATGACGACCTGGACCGCAGTGAACTCGCGCGGCTCGCCGCCGTGCTTGCCGGGGATCCTGCCCACCCCGGCCTGGCCGACCTCAAGCAGCGTGGCGACCGACTTCGGGTCGCCGTCGGTCAGCATCCGGGCCGCCTCGGCCAGGTCGGCGGCCACCGCGGCCAGCACCTCGGCGACGGGTTCGGCGTTCGCGGCCAGGATCTGGGTCCACAGGCTGGTGTCCCCGGCGGCGATCCTGGTCACGTCGCGCAGTCCCTGTCCGGCCAGGTCCAATGCCTCGGCCGGGGCGGCCTCGAGCCGGGCCGCCATGGCCGCGGCGACCAGGTGCGGGGCGTGAGAGACGAGCGCGACCCAGCGGTCGTGGGCGGCCGCGTCGGTCCGTACCGGCACCGCGCCGCACATCCTGACCAGCGTGGTGATCGCGGCGACGGCCTGCTCGGAGGTCTCGGGGGCCGGGCACAGCGCCCAGGTCCGGCCGAGGAACAGGTCGGCTCGGGCGGCCGCGGGCCCGTGCTTCTCCCGGCCGGCCAGCGGGTGCCCGGGGACGAAGCTGGTCAGGTCGCAGCCCAGGGCCCGGGCCTGCGTCACCGGCAGCTGCTTCACGCTCGCCACGTCGGTGTAGCAGGCGGCCAGGCCCTTCGACCCGCGGGCCTGCGCGGCGGCCAGCGTGGCGGCCACCGCGGCCGGCGGGACCGCGATCACCGCGACGTCGGCCTGGGGGGCGTCGTCCGGCAGCGGCTCCCCCGCGCCCAGGTTGGCCGCGAGCCGGGCCGCCTCAGGGTCGGTGTCGGCCAGCCAGACGCTGACGTCGTGCTCGCGCAGCGCGAGCGCCACCGACGTTCCTATCAGCCCCGTCCCGACGACCACGACCCGCACTGGTGCGCGCCTAACTGGGCGATGTCGAGACGGAGCGCGGCGGCGCCGCGCAGGTACACGTGCTGGATCCCGGATCGCGGCCGGTCCGTCTCGATGTGCGCCATCAGCCGCACCACCCGGGGCATCGCGCCGGGCACGGCGATCTCGGCCGCGCAGATCAGCGGCACGTCGTGAAATCCGATCTTGCGTGCGGCCAGCGCGGGGAACTCGGCGGTCAGGTCGGGCGTCGTGGTGAACAGCACGCTGATCACGTCGTCGGCGGTCAGGTCATTGCGTGACATCACCTCGCTGACCAGCTCGGCCGTGGCCTCGAGTATCGCGTCCCGGTCGGCCGAATCGACCTGCACCGCGCCGCGTACCGCCCTGACTGTCATGAACCCTCCCATCGCCCCACAGGTTACAGGCCGACCGCGGCGTAGAGCTCACCGATTTCCCTGGTGGTCAGGTCACGGGTGGTACCAGGTCGCTGGTTGCCGAGCCTGATCGGCCCCACGTCGGTGCGGACCAGCCTGCTGACCGGGTGCCCGGTCGCGGCCAGCATCCGGCGCACGATGTGCTTGCGCCCCTCGTGCAGGGTGATCTCCACCAGCACGCGGCTCCCGGACCGGTCGACGACCCGGAACCGGTCCGCGGTGGCCACCCCG
The DNA here is from genome assembly GCA_036758545.1 of Streptosporangiaceae bacterium. Taxonomy (GTDB): domain Bacteria; phylum Actinomycetota; class Actinomycetes; order Streptosporangiales; family Streptosporangiaceae; genus Palsa-504. The sequence continues at coordinate 1,578 of DAIOWL010001073.1, forward strand.
TCGTCGAGCTCGACGCCGGTGGCCAGGCGGCGGCCGAGGTCCTTCGGCACCGGGCCGGTGACCTCGGCCAGGTAGGTCTTGGCCACCTCGAAGCTGGGGTGGGCCAGCCGGTGCGCGAGCTCGCCGTCGTTGGTGAGCAGCATCAGGCCCTCGGTGTCGTAGTCGAGCCGGCCGATGTGGAACAGGCGCTCGGACCGGTCGCCCAGGAAGTCCGATACGGTCTTGCGGCCGCGCGGATCCGACATCGCGGTCAGGACCCCGGCCGGCTTGTTGAAGGCCAGGTAGACGAGGCCGGGCTTGGCCGGGATGCGCTTGCCGTCCACCCTGATCACCTGGTACTCGGGGTCGACCCGGGCGCCGAACCGGCGGACGGTCTCGCCGTCCACCTCGACCCGGCCCGCGCCGATGAGCTCCTCACAGTGCCTGCGGCTGCCCACCCCGGCCTCGGCCAGGACCTTCTGCAGCCGGACCCCGCCGGGAACGTCGGTCAGCGAATCCCGGTTCTCGTCCTCGAAGTCGTCGTCATCCTCGTCCAGGTCACGGTCGGGCGTTCTCATCCTCGATGTCCTCAATGTTCTCCGGCAGGAACGGCGCGAGATCGGGCAGATCCTCCAGGCTGGCCAGCCCCAGCCGCTCCAGGAAGTATCCGGTGGTCCGGAACAGGATGGCGCCGGTTTCCGAGTCGGCCCCGGCTTCCTCGGTAAGGCCGCGCAGCACCAGCGTGCGCATGACCCCGTCGCAGTTGACCCCGCGCACCGCCGATACCCGGGCCCGGCTTACCGGCTGGCGGTAGGCCACCACGGCCAGCGTCTCCAGCGCCGCCTGCGTCAGCCTGACCTCCTGTCCGTCACTGACGAAACGCTCGACCAGCGGCGCGCAGTCCTCGCGGGTGTAGAACCGCCAGCCGCCCGCGATCTCGCGCAGGTCAAAACCGCGGCCCTCGGCGACGTAGGACGCGGCCAGGTCACGCAGCTCGGCCTCGACCTCGTTCCGCGGACGCTCGAGCACCTGGGCCAGCACCACGAGCGGCACCGGCTCGTCGGCCACCAGCAGGATGGCCTCGAGGCT
>DAIOWL010001074.1:0-2644 GCA_036758545.1 Streptosporangiaceae bacterium
GAGGTCTTGTACGCCAGCACCCCGGAACCGACCCGGCTGGCCCACCACCGCCGGGCCGCCGACCTGCTGACCGGCCAGCCGGAATCGCTGGCCAGGCACGCCGCGGCGGCAGGCGACTGGCTGCGCGCGGGCCGAGCCTGGCTTCGGGCCGGCGAGGATGCCATGGGCCGGTACGCCGCCAGCGATGCGGCGGCGCTGGCCACGCAGGCGCTCGAGGCGGGTGAGCGGGCGGCCGACCTGGAGGTATCCGCCCGCGCGCTGGTCCTGCGCGGCCGCGCCCATCACGCCATGGGCGCCGATGCCGCCGCGCTGGATGACCTGACCCTGGGCGCTGATCACGCCCGCGCGGCCGGCGACCGGCGGCTCGAGATGCTCGCCCTGTACGAACTCGGCGCCGACATCACGGTCCAGCGCGGCCTGCCCATCAGCTATTACATGTCCAATCTGGAGAACGGACTGCGGATCGCCGAGTCGCTCGGGGACCGGGCCAGCGAGGCCAATATGCTCGCCCAGCTCGCCATCCTGGCGGCCAACCGGCTGCGCCTCGATGAGGCGCTCGATCGCAGCCTGCGAGGCATAGCCGCGGCGCGCATGACCGCCGACGACCATGCCCTGGCCTCCGGCCTCGACGGGCTCAAGACCGTTTACCTCAGCCTCGGCGATATCGGCGCGCTCACTGGCGTACTGGCCGAGCTGATCCCGTTGCTGCGCCGCCTTAGAGATCCGTATCTGTTCCAGTGGGCGGAATTCGATAACGCGTTCCCGGCCATCGCCGCGGCGGACTGGACCGCGGCCGCGGTGGCTATGAAGTCGGCCATCGAGATCAACCGGACGGCGGGCTATCCGCACACCACCGCGTGGTACGTGGCCCACCAGGGCTGGCTGGCCCGCATGTGCGGGCGCATGGAAGAGGCCATCAGGCTGGGACACCAGGCGGTAGAGCTGACCGAGCAGCACGAGGTCACCTGGTGGCAGGCCGCGGCCTGCGCCATGTTGGGTGACACCGTGCTGCTGGTCGGCGACCGGGCCGGGGCGATCGCGCTGTTCGAGCGGGGCCTGAGCGCGGCGAGGCAGGCGGGCGTGGAAGGCTACCTGGTGCGCTGCGCCGCCCCGCTGGCCGCCGCCACCGGCTCACGGGCTCCGCTCGCCGAGGCGGCCGGGCTGCTCGAGCAGGCGAGCATCCCGGACGGCGGCGCCTGGATGCCGGGCTACGAGGTCTACCTGTCGCTCGCGGAAGCATGGCTGGGGCACGGCGAGCCGGACCGGGCTCGCGCGGTGCTGGCGCCGCTGCTGGCGGTCGCGGAGCGGGAGCCGTGGATCCCCGCCCTAGCCGCGGCATTGGCGGCGGACGGCCGCGCCCTGGCCCGGCTGGGCCAGGGCGAGCAGGCCCGGACGGTACTCGAGCGAGCCGTCCGGCTCGCGGGCGAGCACGGGCTGCCGCACGTCCTGCGCGCAGCCAGCGAGGCCCGGCAGCGCCTCGGATAAGCCGCCTCGGATTAGCCGGTGCTGATAAGCCGCCTCGGATAGGCCGGGTCAGACGAGCTCGGCGAGCAGGGCGGCGGCCCGGGCGGCGCCGTCGGTCTCGACCGGGCGGTAGCTGACCGGGCGGCCGATCTCGGCCGCGATGGCCTGAGCCAGCGCCTCGGGCTCGCTCTGGTCGTAGTCCAGGCAGCGGCCCGCGCCGTACCGGTCCAGGCGGTGCCTGACGTGGAAGTTCTGCTCAAAGTGATGACGCAGCGGCAGGTAGATGAACGGCCGTCCCGAGGCGGTGAGCTCCATCGTGGTGGTCAGCCCGCCCTGCACCACGGCCAGGTCGCACGCTGCCAGGTGCCGGTACAGGTCGGGCACGTAGCCGTGCACCTCGAGACCGTCGGCCGACGGTAGTGAGCCCGGGTCGATCCGCGGCCCGGTCACCAGCACCATCCGCAGTCCGGGGACCAGCGCCCTGGCCGCCGGGAACGCCGCGGCCGCACGGCGCAGCAGGTCCGTGCCGACGCCGGAGCCGCCCACAGTGACCACGCAGACCTGCTCGCCCGGCCGGTAGCCGAGGTCGGCGCGGATGGCGTCGCGGTCGGCGAAGGTGTCCGGCCCGGAACCGGACACGTAGCCGGAGAACTGAAAGTTCCGCTCCACCCAGTCACGGATGGCGGGCAGGCCGTCGCCGAACCCGTGCGGAACCACGTCGTCCGGATTGCCGACGAACACGGACCGGTCCCGCAGCGCGGGGAAGCGCGCGATCTGCTCGATCATCTCGGCGTTGTAGTCGGCGGTCAGGGCCTGCTCGCGCGGACCGCCGTCGGGCATCGGCAGCCAGCCCACGAAGTCGGTCATCCAGACGTACGGCGCGCGCTTGAGCTCGGGGTTCTCGTGCAGGAAGTAGTCGATGTCCCAGGCCTCGTCGCCGACCCACAGATCGAACGGTTCGTTCTCGGTCAGCTCGGCGAAGACCATGAAGTTGGCGACCAGGATCTCGTCCATGGACCTGACCGCCTGGAAGGCGTGCAGGTCGTGCTCTGCCGCCTCGCTCTCGATGTGCCCGGACTCGCTGGCCAGGAAGGCCGAGGCCGGATGGATCAGCTCGGAGCGCCGCCGCAGCAGCTCGGTGACCGGGTGCTGGGCCAGCCAGTGCACCTCGAGGCCGGGC
>DAIOWL010001075.1:0-2640 GCA_036758545.1 Streptosporangiaceae bacterium
CCGCTGGCCCTGGTCACCGACCTGGACGCCGGCCTCGACGAGGGCGAGGGCGTGACCCAGGCCGAAGTCTTCGAGGTCTTCGCCGCCAACGTCAAGCGCCTGCGCGACCTGGTCGCCACGATCATCGCCGCCCTCCCCGCCGACCGCGAAGACGACCTCTGCGCCCACGCCCTGGACGGCATCACCCTCCCCTTTCCTCTCCCGTAATTGCGCCGCCGGCCCTGGCGGTGGTCACGGCCTCCTGCTGGCTGAGCGCCGAGCCGTCCGCGAAGGCCTGATCGAACTGCTCCCCGCCCAGGGCCTGGCGGAGCTGCTCGACCAGCTCAGCTTCGCTTCGCCGGACCATAGGCCAGGCCTGCCGGCCGACGCGCCAGCGCAGGCCCTGGGCCGCTCCCGCCAGGCGCGCCGCGCGCCTGGCGTCGCCGGTCGCGAATGCCAGCCGAGCATGCCCGGCCAGGCTCAGGGTCGTCCACGGTGTGCTGCGCGCCGCCAGGCTGAGGTCCAGCGCCTCGGCGAGTACCGGCCGGGCCTCGTCTGGCTTACCCTGCAGGACATCCAGGATGCCCAGCTGGACCCGGGTGCCCGCGACGAGCCACCTGATACCGGATTCATCGGCCAGGGCGCGCGACGCGCTCAGGTGGCGCAGGGCCTGGTCGTAGTGGCCCAGCGCCGTCTCGATCGTCGAGGCGGTGAACTCGGCGACCGACGTGAAGAATGGCTCATCCTGGCCGCGTAGCTTGTCCAGGCAGGCCGAAGCCTCCTGCAGGGCCTTCTCGAGGTCGCCGGTGATGGGCGTGCTCCAGGCCATGAACAGGTCAGCCAGCGCGGAGAGGAACGGGTCGCGGATCTCCGGCACCAGTGGTTCCATGCGCTGGCGAATCGACTGCGCGGCCTGATCGTCGCCCAGGTCGGAGGCGCTCACACCCGCCGTCCACAGCAGCTCTTCCTCGGCCTGGCGGCCCAGGGAGCTGGCGATGGGCAGCAGCTGCTCGACCCGCTGCCGGACGAGGGCTTCTTCCGGGTGCCCGCGCAGGAACCAGAAGGGCCACAGGACGCGGAACAGGTGGGGCAGCGGGGCGGGGTCGTGGGCCAGGTGCCAGCGCACAGCGGCGGCCACGTTGCCCGCCTCAATGTCCATGCGCTCCACCGTCTCCGCCTGGGCGGCGCGCAGCGGCCGGTCGGCCCGGTCGGCCAGCGCGCGGTAGAAGTCAGCGTGCCGGCGGGCGATCTCAGCGGCGTCGGCGCGGTTCGCGAGCCGCTCACTGATGAATTCCCGGACCGTTTCCAGCATCCGGCACCGGGGCCCGAGGCCGGTGTGGTCGAGCTGGATCAGGCTGTGCCGCGCCAGTGCCTCGGTCAGCTCCAGGGCCCGGTCCTCGTCCAGGCCGGCCACCCGGGCGGCGGCGTCGATGGTCCAGCCGTCGGCGAAGATAGCGACGATTTCCAGCAGGGATCGCTCCGGGTCATCGAGCAGGCCCACGCTCCACTCCACGGTGGCTCGCAGCGTGCGCTGGCGCTCGGGCATGTCCACCGGTCCGGTGCCCAGCGTGTCCATGGACCTGGCCAGGCGGGCCAGCAGCTCGCCCGGATCCAGCAGCCGGGTACGGGCGGCGGCCAGCTCGATCGCCAGCGGCACGCCGTCCAGCCGCCGGCAGATCTCCGCCACCGATCCGGCGTTGGCCGGGGTCAGGACGAAATCCGGGCGAACCCGGCGGGCCCGGTCGACGAAGAGCTCCACGGCGGGCACGACCGCCAGTTCGCCGACGGTGATGCTGGCCGGGTCGGGGGGCAGCGACAGCGGCAGCACCGGGTACTCTCGCTCGGCCGCCAGCCCCAGCACCGTCCGGCTGGTGACCAGGAACTCAAGACCCGCGCTACGGGTGAGCAGCTCGCCCAGGTCGGCGGCGGCGCTCACCAGCTGCTCCATGTTGTCCAGGATCAGCAGCCACTGCTCATCACACAGCTGCTCGGCCAGCGCCTCGGCCGGCGACTTGGTGCCGGTGAGGTCGCTGCCGACCGCCTGGCCGATGCTGGCCAGCAGCAACCCGGGGTTGGACACCGGGGCCAGCGGCACGAAGGCGATGCGGCCAGGGAAGTGGTCCTGCAGTCGCTGGGCCGCGGCCACTGCGAGCCGGGTCTTGCCGATCCCGCCCGGCCCGGTCAGCGTGACCAGCCGCACTTCGGGCCGCTCGAGGAGGCTGACCACCTCGTCGACGTCGTGCTCCCGCCCGACCAGCGACGTCGAGCTGGCCGGCAGCGGGCGTGGCTCCCGCACGCTGGCCGGAGGGCTCTGAGCGCGGTCGGCGAAGCGCTCGCTGAGCAGCATCGCCAGGTCATCGCGTACCAGCCGGGCCAGCTCAGCCGGCGTGCCGAAGGCACGGTAGGACACTGCGCCCTCGGCCCTGATCCGGTCGAGCAGGCTGGTCAGGAGCGGCTCCCGGTCGGGTGCCGGAGTCTTGATGTACAGCAGCTGCGGCATGCCGCGCGCCAGGTTGAACTCGTCCTCGAGGCCGGAGACCTGCATGCCGGGACCTATCCAGCCGTAGCGCTGCCAGTACAGCCCGATGAACACATCGCTTTGCTCCAGGTATGCCCGGTACAGCTCCTGCGGCGGGTGCGGCCGGGCGCCCAGCTCGAACA
>DAIOWL010001076.1:0-2640 GCA_036758545.1 Streptosporangiaceae bacterium
CCCGATCACCTATGACCTGCGGCCTGGCCTGGCCGACCCCGGCCTGATCTCCGAACGGGACTGGACCCGGGCCATGCGGCTGGCCGCCTCGCCGGCCCGGCAGCCGCCGCTCGACCTGCGCGACCAGCTCACCGGCCACCTGCGCCGCGCCCGCGGGCTGGCCGTCGACCCGGCGGACATCTTCCTGTTCCCGAGCGTCAGCAACGCGCTCCGGGCGGTCGCCGTCACCTGCGGGCTGGCCGGCCAGCCGGTCGCGTTCGAAGATCCCGGCTACGCCAAGGCCCGGCTCGCCCTGCGCGAGGCCGGCGCGGTCATCCGCCCGGTGCCCGTCGACGACGACGGCATCAGAGCGCAGGACCTGCGCGGCAGCGACCGGGCCTGCTACGTCACGCCGGCCCACCAGTTCCCGCTCGGCGGCCGGATGCCGGTGCGCCGCCGGACCGACCTGCTCGCCTGGGCCAGGGCCGCCGGCGCGCTCGTGCTGGAAGACGACTACGACGGCGAGTTCCGCTACGACGTGCCCCCGCTGAACCCGCTGCGGAGCATGCCCGCCGCCGCTGGTCACGTGGTCTACCTGGGCACCAGCTCGAAGATCCTGTCCCGCGGGCTGCGGGTCTCCTGGGCCGTGCTGCCCGCCAGGTTCCGCGCCGCGATGGCTGCCTACCTGGACGCCGCCGGCGAGGAGGTCAGCCAGGTCTCGGCCGCGTTCCTGGCCAGCTTCATCGCGATCGGCGCGCTGACGCGGCATCAGTCCCGGGCCATGCGCACCTACCGGGCCCGGCAGGAACGCTTCGTCGCCGCCTGCCGTGAGCACATCCCCGCCGCCCGGGCGCTCGGCATCGAGGCCGGGCTGCACGTCGCCCTGGTCTTCGGCCGGCCGCTGGACGACGAGGCCGCCGCCGCCCGGCTGGCCGACGCCGGGCTGGCCTGCCTCCCGCTGTCCCCGTTCTGCGCCGGCCCGGCCCGGCGGTCCGGGCTGCTCTGCGGCTACTCGCGGCTGCCGGAGACCATGGCCCAGGGTGCGGCCGCCCTGATCGGCCGGGTCACATCCGACCTGATGGCGGCCCGTGGCGCATGACCTTCAGCACCGACGGCGAGACCGGCGTGTCGGCCGGCACGTAGTCCGACGTATGGGGGTGCCCGTAGCCGCTGACGATCGGCAGGATCCCGGTCCACAGCCCCTGGGTGGCCTCGCCCGGCTCGGGCTCGCCCGGGCCCGCGTCGCGGATCTTGACCGTCCACTGGCCCTCGACGATGTCCATCGCCAGCGCGGTCGTCGCCGCGAGCTGCTTCTTGGTGTGGAACGGCACCTCGGCCGAGCGGCCCGGCGTCAGGCACTCGGAGATCTGGGTCAGCGCCTCGGCCGCCTCGTCCCCGCTGAGCGCGCGCAGCTCACCGTGCACGACGGCGGAGCGGTAGTTGGCGCTGGAGTCGAACAGCGTGTGCGCGTAGACCCAGCCGTCGACGTGCATCACGCACAGCGCGGCCGGGGCGCCCGTGGCCACGTACCGCAGCGCCCCCGCGCCCACCGAGCCGTGCATCAGGATCCGGTCGCCCGCCCGGCCGTACAGCATCGGCACCACCCACGGCCTGCCGTCGGCCACCGTGCTCAGCGTCCCGACATGGTGCCCGGCATCGAGCACCGCATCCAGCTCCGCGCGCTCGTCCCGGGCCCGCTCCCGGTGCCGGTTGATCTGGTCCCTCCGAAGCGTCATGCTCCTAGCCTGCTCGGACCGGACCCGCGAGCGCTAGACCGGTATGCGCGCCACCGGCCGGCCAGAATCTACGGGCGGGCGGCGCCGACCAGGGTGGACTTGTACCAGCCGGCCAGGGGGATCTTCTGCACGTCCATCCCGGTCTGCGGGGCGTCGATGATGTCGCCGCCGCCCACGTAGATGGCCACGTGCCCCACTCCGTCGAAGTACAGCAGGTCGCCGGGCTCGAGCGCGGAGGTGGAGATGTGCGGCAGGGCGGCCCACTGCGCGTAGGTGGTGCGCGGGATGCTGACCCCGGCCGAGGCCCAGGCGGCCTGGACCAGGCCGGAGCAGTCGTAGCTGCCCGGTCCGGTCGCGCCCCACTGGTACGGCTTGCCCAGCTGGGCGTAGGCAAAGGCGACGGCCTTGCCGCCCTGGGTCGAGGTCGTTCCGCTGTAGGTGGCCGAGGTCGTGCCTGTGCCGCCCCCGCCGATCGAGTTGCTCTGCACGGCCTGCTGCTGCGGCACGGTCAGGCTGGCCAGCGTGGCCTTCTGCGTGTCGATGAGCTTGCCCAGCGAGGACTTGTGGTCAGATAGCTGCCGCTTCAGGCTGACGATGCCGGACTCGGTCCGCGACATCTCCTGCTCGACCCCGGCCAGCTGGCTGGCGTCGGTGAGCAGCTGCTTGGTCTGCGCGCTCCGGTTCCCGGACAGCTCCATCAGCAGCGATCCCTGCTGCAGCACCACGGACGGGTCACCCGAGGTCAGCACCCCCGCGATCGAGGTCGCCCCGGTGTCCTCGAACGCCGCCGCCGCGGTGGCCGCCACGTTCGCCTGCGCCGTCTGGAACTGGGTATTGGCGTTCTTCAGCCGCACCCGGACCTGGGACAGCTTGGTCTGCGCGGCGGACAGCTGCTGGCCGGCCTGGTCGAGCTGCTCGCTCACCT
>DAIOWL010001077.1:0-2638 GCA_036758545.1 Streptosporangiaceae bacterium
AGGGGCCGCGCTTGACGATGAGCGGTGCCTTGGGCACCGGAAGCTGGGCGTCCCCGTACAGGCCGTCGTACTCGGCCTGGTTCATGAAGATCAGGTCCACGCTGTCGCACACCTCGCGCGAGGTGGTGGGATAGGTGGCCACGTAGTGCTCGAACATGTCGGCCGAGATGTGCGCCCGGCAGCCGCGCTCGTGCAGGTACTCCAGCCAGGTCAGCTGCTGGTCCGGCGGCGCGGTGCCGAGGTGGATGTAATCCGCGTCCAGGTAGCGCGCGGGGAAGGTCTCGGTCTGGACGGCGGCCGCGACGCCGAGTTCGGCGCTGAACGAGCGGGTGCCGTCGTCGAACTCGCGGATCCGGAGCTTGGCGGACGGGCCGGGTAGTTCGATGACGCCGTCCAGGTCGACTCGCCGGCTCCGCAGCGGGGTGAGGTCGACGTCCTTCCCGACCGCGGCGACCAGGCCGGCCCGGTCGCCGATGAGCGTCCCGGCGCTGGCGGCCACCGCGTAACCCGAGCCGCCCGCAGCCGTCCGGCTGGCGGCGCCGGCGTGCACGATTGACGTACCCACGTGGCCGACGACGACCAGCTCCGGACCCCGCTCCTTGGGCCCGCCGTTACCTTCCGCACCCCGCATTTCGCACTCCCATGCAGGCCACCAGCGGACGCGCCATCTGATTACCGGCTGTACCGGTGGCTTCCTACCATAGTGCGCAGTTTGCCCGCTGACCAGCATCGCCGGGACTCTGTGTCAGCCGGATTGAACAATCAGTGTCAGCCGCGCCGGTGCCAGGCGAAATCCCTCGGCGCGACCGGCCACGGTATGGGCCTGACGCCGGGCATGGACGACTTGGCTGCCCGCAGGAGGCAGCCGTCGTCGGCCTTAACGATGCGCTCGCCTAATGACGGCGGGCGGCGCCCTGCTGATGCTGGGCCCGCGGGAACGAGTGGTGATTCGCGGCGGGCGCAGGCTCGGCCGTGCCCCGGCTGGTGTACTCGTCCGGGGTCTTCAGGCTGCTGAGCTCGAAGTCGAAGCGGGCGTCGAGGGCGGTGGCCAGCGCGGCCAGCGTGCGAAGCGTCAGGTTCTCACCGCCGCCGAGGATCTGGCTGATCCGCCCGGGTGAGACGCCCATCCGGGCCGCGAGCTCAGCCCGGGACAGGCCACGCTCGCGCATATGGAAGGTGATCTCGTTGGTCAGCTGCGTGACCAGCCCGTGCATCTCCTCGTCAACCTTGGCCTCGATGGCCTTGTGGTCTGGGTTCTGCTGGTCACGTCCACGTCCGAAGACCATCCGTGCCTCCACTTGCTGCGGCCAGACCCTGTCGCGCCCGGTTCTCGTAGCCTTCAGTGTACTTAGGCTTAGCTAAACGTATAGCTATGACTAAAGTCTCGCCGACACGAGGGTCAGGGAACCTGCCCGGACCGATCGTTACCGAAACGTTACCATGAGTTGAAGGCTCCCGTCCGGACTCCCGGCGTCGGAAAACGACGAATAACGCCAGGTTAACGCGATACCGGGATAAAACCCAGATAGATCCCTTTTGGCCTGAAAGCATTATCCTCGGTATAGCGGCCATGGCCTGCGTACGCGCAGATGTTAGGCGAGGGGCTGGGGACATGCTTGGCTGGGTCGTGGGTGGAGTCGGGACATTCGTGGTGTCGCTGGTTCTCTCCTGCATGTTCCTGCAAATGCGGTGCCGCGGAGTCGGCCCCCCGTTCGGACCGCACGCCCGGCCGTGGGGCATCTTCGTCGCGGTGGCCACGGCGCTGGTGTCGGCCGGCTTCGGCCTGCTGATCCTGGCGGCCAGTCACGAGACTTCCGCCGCGCTGGCCGGACTCGTCGTGCCCGGCGGGCTCTGGCTTACCAGCGTGTCCCCGCCGCGCGACCGGCTCCGGGCCGGCTGGCTGACTCGGCCGCTCAGCCACCTGTACGACGCCATGGGCGAGGACATGCAGGCCTGGTGCGACATCAGGCGCCGGGCCGCGGCGGAAGAGCCGCAATGGATATCCGCAGCGGCGCAGTATTACTACGACCAGGTTAAAGGCCGGATAAAGGACCGGCGGGCGCTGGAAGAGCTCTGCGACTGGCGAGACTCGATTGTGCACAAGATAAACATTGTGCGGCTGATAAACCTGGACACCACTCCGGTCCGGCTGCACGATGCGCTACAGAAACATCACTCCACCCAGGACCTGCGCCGGTACGCCGACGATGACCTGCCGCGGCTGGCCCGCCGGCTGGAGAGCGACGCGACCAACGAACTGGACCTGTTCCTCGCCAGCGTGTACCGGCTCGGCTACCACAAGCTGCTGATCTACCCGTTCCGGCCGTCGGTGCACCGTTCCCCGCGGGCCAGTACGCCGCGGTGAAAACCCACTACGCCGAGGTGAAATAGGACAGGCCCGCGCGCGGTTGCACACATGGCGCCCCACGCGCCGCGCGCCCGCATCCAACGGGCCGCGCCTCTTAGTGAAGGAGCTAACGTGGCGGACACCTACCGCAAGGATCCCGAGACCATCGCCCAGCTGACCCCGGAGCAGTACCGGGTCACCCAGGAGGCGGCGACCGAGGCCCCGTTCAGGAACGAGTACTGCGACAACAAGGAAGCGGGCATCTACGTCGACATCGTGTCCGGCGAGCCC
>DAIOWL010001078.1:0-2633 GCA_036758545.1 Streptosporangiaceae bacterium
TCCGGCCTGGAGATCTTCTACAGCCTGGCGCCCGGCGCGTGGGGTCACGGGTACGCCACCGAGGCCGCCCGGGCCGTGGTGGAGTACGGCCTCGGTCCCCTCGGCCTGCCCGAGGTCCTGGCGGAGGTCGACGAGGGCAACGCCGCCTCGGTCGCCGTCGTCAAGCGCCTCGGCATGACCCCGTACGCCGTGGTCCCCGGCCTCCTCGGCCCGATGACCCGCTACCGCACCACGGCCGCGACCGCGTAGCCGCCCGCTTCCCCCGCAGCACCGCATCATGGCCGGATCGCTCAGCCGCCCTCGCGGTACGGCACCGCGGCCTGGGCACCGCACCTACTCCGCGCCCCGCTGCACCCTTCCGTCACATTACAAACCCTAGCTTCTCAGTTCTAAATTCTCGCCCAACTGGGCGTTTCTTGTGGAGAATTAACGCGTATTCCGCTATTATGTTCTACATAGCCTGATATCCCGAACGGGTGGTGGTACATGCCTCCGGAACCGGTTCCCGCGGACCCTGGGTGGGATGAGGATCTCGCCTGGCTGGACCGCGACCCGGAACGGGAGACCTGGCTGGACCGGGCCCGCGAGCACGGCGAGCCGCCCGACCTCGACGCCAATGAGGACTGGGAGGATTTCACCCCGCTGACCGCCGAGGAGCTCGCCGAGGCGCGCGAAGGCGCTGCGGCCGGGCCCGCCATATGGGCCGCGATGGCGGGCAGGCGCGGCCCTGGGCAGCCTGGCTCGGCGCGGGCCTACCCTGGAGAATCCGCGAGCCAGGCAGCGTCGTTCGGGTCCGGGATGGCGCTGGATGTCATGCCCGGCTGCCCTGGCCTGGCCCTGTCGGCTGATGCCGCGGCCGGGGACGATGACTCCTACCAGGGCGTGTCCGATGACGAGCTGCTCGGCGTGTTGTCCGCATGGGACCGCCTCGAAGCCCACATGACCGCCCGCAAGCTTGCCGCTATCGCGGAGCTGTACCGCCGCAACCCCGGGAGAGACCGCCAGCCCGAGGCGCCAGGACAGATGCCGGAGACCTATGCGGAGTTCATCGACGACGAGCTGGCCAGCGCGCTCGCCGAGTCCCGCACAGCGGCTGGGACGCTGCTGGACCTGGCCCGGGACCTGGCGGTCCGGCTGCCCGGCACCGCCGTGGCGCTGCGTGACGGGATCATCTCTCGCTATAAGGCCCAGCTGATCGCCCACGTCACGGCGCTGCTGGATGAAGCTGAATCCCGCGCCGCCGAGGCCGCAGTCCTCGACCGGGCCGGACGGCTGACCCCGGGCGGTCTACGCGCCGCCATCGCCCGCGCCGTCATGGAAGTCGCTCCCGAGAAGGCGAAGAAGCGCCGGGAGGCGGCCACCCAGGAGGCCCGGGTGGAGCGGTGGGCCGAGGACTCTGGCAATGCCGCCCTGATGGGCCGCGAACTTCCGCCGGACGAGGTGCTGGCCGCGGACCAGCGGATCTCGGCCTGGGCGACCGAACTGCGAAAGGCGGGCCTGGAGGGCGGCATGGACGAGCTGCGCGCCCTCGCCTACCTGGACCTGCTCCTGGGCAAGGATTCCCGTCCTCGCCACGGCAACGCAGACGGAGGCGAGGATGGCGGTTCCTGCGGGCCGGGGCCCGCAGGCTCGGATGCCCCGCCACCCTCGGCGGCACCAGCCGGGTTCGCTGGGCGGGTCACGCTGACCGTTCCGCTCGTCACCATCACCGGCCTCGCGAACCGGCCTGGTGAGCTCGCCGGGCTGGGTCCCATCGACCCCTGGCTGGCCCGCGACCTGGCCACTGCCGCCGCGGCCAACCCCAAGAGCACCTGGTGCGTGACCGTGACCGACGAGCATGGCCACGCTGTCGGTCACGGCTGCGCACGTCCCGAACCCAAGAACCAAAGGAGGCACGCAGGACCAGGGCCGCCGGGGTTCACCTTCACCCCGGCCAGCCGGGACGGGCCGCCTGGCGGATACGGCGGCTACGGTACCTGGCGGCTGCACACCCCCGGGAATGGGCCGGACCTGCTGGTCACCCTCGACCCGCTGACCACTCAGGACTGCGACCACCGGTTTGAAAGCCAGGGCCACGATCCGGGCGTCAAGCTCCGACACCTGTCCCAGGTCCGGCACGCCACCTGTACCAGCCCAGTCTGCCGGCGACCCGCCAGCCGATGCGACTTCGAGCACAACATCCCATACGGAGCGGGCGGACGAACCTGCCTTTGTAATGGCGGCCCGAAGTGTCGTCACGACCACCGGCTCAAGCAGCACCCCAAGTGGAAGGTCGACCAGCTCCCCGACGGCACCTTCCGGTGGACCACCCCGGCCGGGCGTACCTACACCACCGAACCCACGAGGTACCCCATATAACGGGCCGAAGCCGCCTGACCGCCGGATCAGCCGGGGCGACGGATCGCAGTGAGCAGCCGGGTTACGATCGGTTAGGAGCCGAGTCTGGCTGGAGGCCTAGGTGCGTCCGCTGATCGTCGAGGTCCCCTCGCCGCTGGGACTGCGCCCCAGCGGCGTGGAACTGGCGCCCGCGGCGCTCCGGACCGCCGGCCTGCATGCCCGGCTGGGCTGCGACGACGCGCAGCACGTGGCCGTACCCCCCTACGACGACCGGCGCGACACGGCCACCGGCGTGC
>DAIOWL010001079.1:0-2632 GCA_036758545.1 Streptosporangiaceae bacterium
CAGCAGCTTCTCGCAGCGTTCCTTCTGCGCGGTCCGCATCTGGACCAGCTTGCGCCGGTACCGGGTATGCGTGCGGAGCCGCCGGATCTCCTCCGGCGGCACGAACGAGCCGGCCAGCGACCCCTGCTCGGTGATCCTCGCCAGCCAGACGGAGTCCAGCTTGTCGGTCTTCGGCCGCCCGGGCAGCGCCTTGACCTGCGAGGCCTGATACAGCAGGCAGTCGAAGCCCTCGCGCTCCAGCAAGAAGAGCACCGGCTTCCAGTAATCGGACGTGGACTCCATCCCCGCCCGCTCCACCTGCCAGGTCCGCAGCCAGTCCGCCAGCGCCAGCAGCTCCCTCCTGGTGGTCCCGAACTCCCGGGTCTCCTGCTGCCGGCCGCCCTTGCGGGCCTCGCTCGGCACCCGGACCGTGACCATGACCATGGCCTTGCCGATGTCGATCCCGGCGACCCGGTCGCAGAACAGCGGCTCGTCCTCGACTTCCTCCATCGTGATCTCCTACGATGACAGCGCGGTTAACGGTCGCGGCCGTCCGCAGGAGCTGGGGGCAAGCGGAAATCTGATCCGCGGGCTCGAGGCACCAGTGCACAGCCCTCAGGAACAGCTCCCGGCGCACAGACTATTCAACGGGGTCAGGCCCGCCAAGGTACGACGGCGTCAGCGGACGGCCGCGGCCATCCTCGCACCCGCCCACGCCCCCGCGGGTCCGGAAACCCGCACATCCTCCCGGCCCCGGCCGCAAAGCGGCAGCAGCCCCGGCCGGCGCAGACCCGCACCGGCAAATTTTCACGCCATCACGGCGTCCCGAAGGGCACCAGCGACTATTCAGCAAGCGTCAGGGTGTTCGCCTGGTCTGCTGGCTGTTCCGGTATGCGCTGGCGACACGCCATGGCGGGTTGTTGACTGCCGGCCGGAGGTCGGGTTGATTTGCGTGCTGTGCCTGATGTGCCCGGTGTCCCTGCGGCGGCGGAGCTGGAGCGGCTCCCGCATGCCGAGCTGGCGGCGCGGCTGGCCGAGGCGTACCAGCTGATCGGGCAGCTGCGGGCACGGGTAGAGCACCTGGAGCGCGCCGCGGGCAAGGACTCCTCGACCTCGTCGCGGCCGCCGTCGTCGGACAGCCCGTATAGGAAGAAGCCGCGGGACCGGTCGCTGCGGGAGCGGGGGAAGCGGCGGCCGGGCAAGCAGCCCGGCGAGCCGGGGACGACGCTGATGCTGGCCGATGATCCCGATGAGCGGCTGGAGTTCCCCCCGGCCTGCTGCCGGGGCTGCGGGGCGGGCCTGGCGGGGGTGCCCGTCGTGGCCGGGCGCCGCCATCAGGTCACTGACGTCGCGCCCCCGCCGCGGCCGCGGGTGACCGAGTACGTGGCGCAGGCTAAGGCGTGCCCGTGCTGCGGGACGGTGTCCGAGGGCGAGCTGCCAGGTCATGTGCGGGCGCGGGCCAGCTACGGCCCGGAGGCGCACGCGCAGGCGGCGAACCTGGCCTGCGGGCACCACGTCCCCGTCGGGCGGGCGGCGGTCCTGCTGGCCCAGATGGCCGGCCTGGCGGTCTCGTCCGGGTGGATGGCCGGGATCCGCGGCAAGGCCGCCGCGCTGATCGAGGCCAGCGGGTTCGCCGGGCGGGTCCGGGACCTGCTGGGGGAAGCGCCGGCGGTGCACGCGGACGAGACCCCGGCCCGCGCCGCCGGCGGGCTGCGGTACGTGCACCTGGCCTGCACTCCCTACCTGGCGCTGATGCACACCGGGGACCGGTCCGCCGCCGCGATCGACGCCGGCGGCGTCCTGCCCGGCTACCGCGGGATCTTGGTCCGCGACGGCTACCACGGCTACTGGCACCTGGCCGGGGCGGCGCACGCCTGGTGCGCGGCGCACCTGCTGCGCGACCTCAAGGGCGTCCACGACGCCGAGCCCGGCCGGCAGGAATGGGCCGCGAAAATGGCCTGCCTGCTGCTCTGGGCCCGCGACACCGCAGCCGCCGCCCGCCGCGCCGGGCAGGCCGCCCTGGACCCCGCCTTCCTCGATGACCTGGCCACCCGCTACCAGGCAGCCGCCGCCGGGGGAATCACCGCCAACTTGTTCCGGCACGGCACCGCCCCCCGCGAGGGCCGCGCCCTGGCCCGCCGGTTCCAGCGGTACCAGGACGACATCCTCCGCTTCGTCACCCGCCCCGACCTGGACATCTTCACCAACAACGAAGCCGAGCGCACCATCCGCCCGGTCAAGGTCCAGCAGCGCGCCTCCGGCGGATGCTGGCGCACCATCGACGGACTCGCCGACTTCGCCATCGTCCAGTCCTACCTGACCACCGCCACCCGATGGGGCATCAGCAAGATCGACGCCCTCCGCACCCTGTTCCAGGGCCACCCGTGGATACCGCCCGGACTAGCACCAGCCGGATAACACGCGCAAGGCCCGCACCTCACAGCAACCCGCTGACGCTTGCTGAATAGCTACCACGAATCAGACATCATGGTTGAAAACGGGCACACCGTAATCAGTAACCAGCCTCGGCCCACCCCCGAATCATCGAGGTTGATGTCAGCTGCGGGTTCAGGTAGGTTACTCGTGATTCCGGATGATCACCTGCTATTAGGGCCGACGATGATCACCTGTGATTATGGCCAAGCTATATGAC